>DATART010000015.1:0-1825 GCA_036264035.1 Thermoanaerobaculia bacterium
CACCACGAAGGGGCACATGGGCTTCCGCGAGAAGACGGCCGAGGGGGACCAGAAGTCGGCCGAGCAGCTCATCCATCAGGAGCTGAAGAAGGAGTTCTCGCCGGAGTTCATCAACCGCATCGACGACATCATCATCTTCAACCCGCTGACGCAGAACGAGCTGCGAGCGATCTGCCGCCTGCTCGTCGACGACGTCAACATCGCGCTCGTGCAGAAGGGCGTCCAGATCGCGATCGACGACTCCGTCATCGACTGGCTGCTGTCGCGTGCCGAGGAGGAGTCGAACTCCGGAGCGCGTCCGCTGCGCCGCGCGATCCAGCGCTACATCGAGGATGAGTTGTCGGAGTTCCTGATCCGCCACAAAGACTCGATGCCGGAATGGATCGACTTCACGATGAACGCGAACGAAGTGCTGCTGATGCCGCGGAGCACCGAGGCGTTGACGCCGTAGGTCATGTGGGAAGATCCGATCGTCAAAGAGACTCGTGAGGCGCGCGAGCAATTATTCGCGCGCTTTGACCACGATCTCGGCGCGCTGTGCCGTTTCCTACGAGAGAAGGAAGCCGAGCACGCGGATCGGCTCGTGACATTGAAGCCGCGTCGGCCGGCTCGTCGCGCGCGAAGGCGCGCTTGACAATCCAGCCCCGCGCTCGGCGCGGGGTTGTGGTTGCGGCGAGAAATCCGTGGCCGCGGAGGCGGCCACCTCAAGTATCTCGCGAGGTTTTGTTACGGCCGCCTCCGCGGCCGTGAAACTTGAACTACACGCGTGAACCCCGCGCAAAGCGCGAGGCTAGATTGTTTTGCGCGCCTCCGCGCGCGTCCCTTACGATGCGCCCGTGACCGCTCTTCGCGTCGACCTTGCCGTTCCCGCACAACTGCTGGTCCTCATCGGCGGCGGAGAGTTCTCGTTTGGGGAGACGCGCGAGGTCGATGAATTTCTGCTGCGTAGCATGCCCGCCGAGCGGCGGACGGTCGCGTTCATCCCGGCGGCGTCCGGGTCGGCGGAGTATGCGGGGCACTTTGGGAAGTACCTGCGGGGCATCGATCCGTCCGTCGAAACCATCAACGTTCCGATCTACCGTGGGCGCGACAGCCGGCGTCAGAAGAATTTGAACGCGATCGTTTCGGCCGGGATGGTCTACCTCGGCGGCGGCGTGACGAACAACCTGCTCGCCGTCCTGCGCGAATCGGCGGCCGACCTGGCCATGCGCGAGGCGGCGGCGAACGGCACCGTCATCGCCGCCATCGGTGCGGCGGCGTCATGCTTCGGCATCGCCGCGCGCGACATGCACGGCATCGCGGCGTCGCTGCCGGGGCTCGGCTGGGTTGCGAACAGCGTCATCGATACGGCGTTCGATCCCGACAACGATGCGAATCTGCGCCGCCTCATGTCGGTGCCGGACACGCACCTCGGCATCGGCATTCCGGCCGGAACCGCACTGGCGATCCGCGCCGATGGAGCCACGGAAATCATCGGCGGCGGCAACGTGGCCGCGTTTCGAAAGGCGCAGGCCCGCTAGTTGCACCGTCGCGCCTGTTTCGGAGGTTGACGATTACTACGCTGGAGACGCAAACCACGCCCGCTCAAGCCCTCACGATCGAGGAGCTGACGCGCCTTTTCAGCGTGCTGTCGCACGATCTGAAGTCGCCCATCTTCTCCATCGACGGCTTCAGCGATCTACTCCTCGGCGACTACACCGACAAGCTCGATGAGGAGGGGCAAGACTTCCTTCGCCGCATCCGCTCCAGCGCGCAACAGATGAAGAAGGTGCTCGACGAGATGTCGCACCTCGTCAAGCTGCTGGCGCGCCCGAACGTGCCGCGG
>DATART010000022.1:0-4329 GCA_036264035.1 Thermoanaerobaculia bacterium
GGCGCAGGCTGCGGCGCCGGAGCAGGCTGCGGCGGCTCGGTGGAAGCCGGCGCTGGAGTCGCCGTGGGCACAGGCGCCTGCGGAGCGGACACAACTTCCGCCGGCGGCGTGATCCCCGGCAGCGGGATATCGGCCAGCGGCAGATCGAGCGACGTCGCGGACGACGGCGTCGTATCGACCGCTTTCGTGATCTGCAAATCGTCCGGCGAATTCGAAGCGGCCAACGCGATCGGAGCCGGCATGGCCACAAACTTTGGCCCGCCGATCAGTGGCGTCGCGCTCAGCGGCGGCGCGATGTTGCGCATCACCTCCGAATCGGGCAACGCCTTCGCGTCGATCAACCGTTCGCGCACACGCTGCCGAATCTCCTCGGCATCGCGCAGTTGCTGTGTCCGCGCCTCCTCGGACAGAAAATTCGGACTGGCTTTCTCCACCGTCATGTCGCAATGACACGGTCCGAATTTGTCGGCCTGCCACCAGTCGCGCCGCTGCGCGTGCATGTACTCGACGACGCTCATGTTCCGCTTGAACGCCGCGTCGCGCGCACGTTCGCACGATGCCGTCGACGCGAACTGGTTGATGCCATAAAACTCGATAAAATCGCGCGTCTCGGGCCGGAACAGCGCCACGTGGAAGTGGAACACCTCGCACGGTTTACCGGCGGCCGAGGCCACGGGAGGGCAGAGGAGCGGCTGCGCGAGAGCGGGGCTGAGGCCCGCCGCGATGAGAGCCGTAACAACGAAAAGGGCGCGCATAGAAGCGGATCGACCGGCCGCGATTATACGTTCAACGTTCCCTATGCCGGCGTCGTAACGCATCCGGTTACAAAGGAGACCCAAATGAAGAAACGCACACTCATTTTCTCAGCAGCGGCGCTCGTCATCGTCCTCGCCGCGGTTCCGTTCGCGATGGCGCAACGCCATCGCGGTCATGGCCATGGCGGCATGATGTTCGGTCTGGAGCGCGCCAAATCCGCCCTCGGACTTTCCGATCAGCAGTCCGCTGACATTAAACAGATCTTCACCGACCTCAAGACCCAGAACGAGCCGCTTCGCGCCTCGATGCGCGGCGGACGCCAGGCAATCGCGCAGGTCCTGCTCGCCAATCCGAACGACGTCGCCGGCGCCCAGGCCCTGCTCGACAAACAGCTCGACACCGAGCGCCAGATGAAGCACAACGCACTCGCCGCCGCATCCAAGGCACTCAACGTGCTCACTCCCGATCAGCGCACTAAGGCCTCGGCATTCCTGCAGCAGCGGATGGCGAAACGCATGGCGAAGCAGGGCGACAAGTAGGAAGATGATGAGCACCTTGCCGATGTTCGAGGGAGCCGGCGCCGGCTCCCTCGGCTTCGATCGGCTGGTTTTCGGTGTGGAGAAGGCGCGGACGAGAAGCGCAGCAAACGAAGACCCGATCGAGGCGCGAGCAATCGCCGCCGTCAAAGCCGGCGACGCCGCCGCGTACGATTACCTCGTCTCGAAGTATATGAAGCGCGTCGTCTCGATCGCGTGGGGCGTCGTCCGCAATGCCGCCGATGCCGAGGATCTGGCGCAGGAAGCGTTCGTCAAGGCGTTCGAGAATATCGATCGATTCAAAACCGGCGAACCGTTCGGACCGTGGATCTATCGTATCGTCACGAACCTCGGCCTCGACGTGATGAAGCATCGCAAGCGCTTCCGCCACGAGGAGATCACCGACTCCGCGCCGGCCGCGCGCGGCGACCGGGCCGACCTTCCGGCGATCTCGAACGAACTGGCAAAACGGATCGATCGCGGCATCCAAGCGCTCCCGGAAATGCAGCGGATCGTGGCGCGGCTCTATCTCGTGGAAGAATTCGGGCACGCCGAGATCGCGAAGATGACTGGATTGAGCGAAGGGACAGTGCGCTCGCATCTGTCGCTCGCCCGAGGCAAACTGAAAGAAAAACTGGCCGACCTGCACGGAGGCAGCAATGACTGACAACGACAACTTCCTCGATCGCTTGCGCGCCGACGCGCGGCAACTCCGCTACGAGCCGGACGAGATGATGTCCATCCGCATCGCCGCGCGCGTCCGCGAACGGATCGCGGCCGAATCGCAAACCGGCATCGCGTCAGTGCTCGCGCGCTGGTTCCGTCCCGTCGTTGCCTCGCTGGCGACGCTCGCCCTCGTGGCAACCCTCGGCATACAGTGGGCCGAGCAATCGCCCGAGACGCCAGTGCCATCGCTCGATTCGATGACGAGCACACAGTCGGTCGACATCTCAGTGGGAGGGGACACATTCAGTGTCGAGTAACACCCGCGCCGCGGCAATCGCGGTCGTCGTCGTCGCGTTCGTCGCCGGCATCCTCGTCGGCGTCGCGGGCGACCATCTCTACCTGATCAGATCCGGACGCCTCTCCCCCCGCCACTCCGCCCGCTTCTCCAGCGAGCACATGACCGACCGCCTCACCCACGCGCTCGACCTTTCACCGCAACAGAAGACGCAAGTCCAGCAAATCATCGAACGCCACCGCGCCAAAATCGACGCGACGATGGCGTCCGTCCGCCCGCAAGTCCGCCAGGAACTCGACGCGACCAACGCGGAAATCGAGACGGTGCTGACGCCCGAGCAGAAGACGAAGTTCGCGAATCTGCGGATGCGCATCGGTGCCAGACGGCGGGATCGCAACTCACCACGTCCTTGAAACCGGTGACACGCCCGCCGGCGAAGCCGGCGTAAGAACCGTAGCCCACGGCGTTCAGCCGTGGGACCGAGAACGTTCAACAGACGGGAGCCCCGCTTCAGCGGGCGAAAGAACTTCGTGCAGGCATTGTCGCGCGCAAGTGCTGATTGAACCTTTGCGGAAAGTTCCGACCAATACTTCGCGCTGCGTTTATTAGCGCCTTACAAGATCTGGTCATGCACCGGCTCCGTGCCCGGCGGTGCTGCGGAAGCATTGAGCGAGAAATCCTGCCCCGGTGCCGCGTCGATTTGACCGCGAGGCGTGACGATATGACGCATTTTTCGCGACCGCCTGCCTGAACATACGTGGCACAACGCTTCTAATGATCCCGCCTGCATTCTCAGCAAGGAGTCATCGATGAAGCGTTTCACGATTGTCGTTTTCTGCATCTCCATCGCGCTCGTCTCGTATGCGCAGGCGCGGCGCCGCGCGGTCGACGGAAGCGCGGGCGTCACGCAGACGGTGCCGCAGCCGGCCGGCGCCTCGCTGACAGGCCTCACCGCGGCGCAGAGCGCGTCTTTCAACGCGGGCCGCGGCCAGTTCGTTCGCGATTGGGACAACCGTGACGGCCTCGGGCCGGTGTTCAACGAGCGATCGTGCGTGGACTGCCACAATGGGCAGGCCACGGGCGGCGGCAGCGCGCGGCTCGTCACGCGATTCGCCACCCGCGTCGGCGGCGTCTACGATCCGCTCACGTCGCTCGGCGGTTCACTCCTTCAGGATCACGCCATCGGCGGCAATGGACCTGGGCAGCAGCAGCACAACTTCGTGCCGGAGCAGGTGCCGGCACAGGCGACGATCGTCGTGCAGCGCCGCACCACGCCTCTTTTCGGCCTCGGCCTCGTCGACGCCACGCCCGACTCCGAATTCATCGCCCTCGCCGCCTTTCAGGCCGCGCGCGGCGACGGCGTGGCGGGCCGAGTCAATATGACCGACAACCTTCGCGCCGGTACGAAGACCGTCGGCCGCTTCGGGTGGAAAGCGCAGGTTCCGACGCTCTTCCAGTTTTCGGGCGATGCAATGTTGAACGAGATGGGCATCACCACGCCCGACTTCCCGAATGAAAATTGCCCGCAAGGTAACTGTGCGGAACTGACGTTCAACCCCGCGCCCGGCATCAACGACACGGTCAACACGCAGTCGATCGCCAACTACATGACGCTGCTCGCCGCTCCGGACCGAGGACCGGCCAGCGCGGACTCGATCGCCGGCGAGCAGCTTTTCGAGTCGACCGGTTGCAGCGAGTGCCACGTGAGTACGCTCACGACCGGATCGAGCGCCATCGCGTCACTCGACCATCGGACCTACCATCCCTATTCTGATTTTCTGCTGCATGACATGGGCACGCTCGGCGACGGATTGGAGATGGCCAGCTCCACGGGCGCGGAAATGCGAACGGAACCGCTCTGGGGTCTTCGATTCGTGACGCGCTATCTGCACGACGGCCGCGCCACGACGCTCGATGCGGCCATCACCGCACACGACGGCCAGGGCCGCGCCGCGAAGGATCGCTACACCGCTCTCACCGCGAGCGAAAAAGCGCAGCTCATCGCGTTTCTACGGTCGCTGTAACGTCGGTCTACAGCAGCACCTTCAATCGCTGATACCTACTCCGGTCCGTCGG
>DATART010000050.1:0-4499 GCA_036264035.1 Thermoanaerobaculia bacterium
GAAGAGGCCGAGAGCCGGGAAGTGGAGAGGCTTGAGGACGCGCGTGATGACCGTATCGAAAATGATGACGGCCAGGGCGGCAGCCCAGATCGCGAAAAGCCGCGCGCCGCGGCGCTTGCGCGGGAGCTCGGGCTTTTGTCGGACGGGCAACATGCTTCGGTGAGGGTATACGAATGGTTCGGAGAACGGTTCACGCGGAGTTCGCGGAGAGGCGGAGAAAGACGGAGAAAATCCCTCTCTGTCTTTCTCCGCTCCTCCGCGTCTCCGCGTGAAACCGTTCCCTTTAAATCTCGCGCAGCGCCGTCGTAATCGGCGTCCGCGCCGCCCGGAGCGCGGGGAGCATGCCGCCGATGACGCCGGCGATCAGGGCGATGAGGATGCCGGTCAGAGCCACGTTACCGTCGACCCGGAAGTTGAAGGCCACTTCCGAGAACGTCTGGAAGTTCGTCGTTCCCGTTGAAATCGCGTTGATCGGCAGCGCGAGCAGGAGTCCGGCAACGCCGCCGAGGAGCGCCACGAAGGCGCTCTCGATTACGACGGACAGAAGGATCGACCGGCGTTTGAACCCGAGGGCGCGCAGCGTGGCCAGCTCGCGCCCTCTTGATGCGATGGCGGAGAACATCGTGTTCATCGTGCCGAGGATTGCACCGATGGTCATGAAGAACGTCACGATGGCGACGAGGATCACGATGCCCTGCAGGCCGGTGGTCTGGTCGGCGTAGTACTGATACTCGCTGGTCACTTCGAGCTTGAGACGGTTGTCGCCTTTGATCGCGGCTTTGAGCGATTCGTACGCGTCGCGGTCAACCGGACGAACGATGAGCGAGGAATAGGCGTCGCGTTTGCGGGCCTGGCCGAGGAAATCGGCGTCGCACCAGATCTCGGAGTCGAAGGCCGTACCTTGCGCATCGAAAATGCCGACCACGTTGTAGATCTGCGATCCGAATTTGAAACTGTCGCCGATGGCCGTATTGACGAAACGATCGCGGATGCGGCGCGCCACGATGACCTCGTTGACGCCGGGGCGAAACATGCGGCCGTCGATGAGCTTCACGTAGGGACGCATCGTGAACGCCATCGGCGTTACGCCGCGCACGAGAACGTTCGAGCCTTTCGGATCGTCTTTCTTCGGGATCTTGAAAATGATGACCAACTCGGGGGAGATGAGCGGTGCACCGCCCTCTTTGGCGATGCCGGGCATCGTGCGGATGATGCGGAACGCATCCTTGGTGACCCAGCTCGAGAGCTCGGCGGCAGCGCCTTCGCGCATCACCATCAGATTGTCTTTCGAGCCGGACGAAACGACCGCCGAGTGCACGCCGTTCTGCAGCGCCATCATCGAGATCATCACCGCGATGACGACGCCGATGCCGAGGATCGTCATCAGCGTGGAAACGCGGCGAGCCTTGAGGTTGCCGACGTTGTATTTGAGTGGAATCATCAGACCACCCTCCTCAATCCGTCGACGACGCGCAGATTGGAGGCGCGCAGCGCGGGTAAGCCGCCGGCGATCAGCCCCACTCCGACCGCCGTGGCCATGCAGACGGCCAGCGTCTTCGCGTGAACGCCGAGGTTCTGCAGAAAGCCCTGCGTGGCTTTGCCGGCATCGAAGGACATGAAAAGGAAATGCGCGCCGTAGCTGCCGATGGCGCCGCCGATCGCGGTGAGCAGGATGAACTCCGTGAGCATGATGGCCAGCACGAGGCGTTGCTCGAATCCGATCGCCTTCAGCACCGCGATCTCGGTGACGCGCTCCCGCGCCGACATCGACATCGTGATCGCCGCGAGCAGCACCACCATGAAGATCGCGCACGTGGACACGGCGGTGAAGAGCAGCTTGACGTTGCCCATCATCGACAGGAAGTTCTGCTGGAACTCTTTCTCGGTGAAGGTCTCCGTCGGGAAGTCGCTGTTCTTGAACATGGCGTCGATCTGCTGGCTGATGGCCGCCATCTGTTTCGCATCGCGCACCTTGACCCAGAACGTGCCGACCTGTCCCTGGTTCCCGATCGATTGCTGGAAGTACTCCATCGGAAAGAAGACGGACGTGGTCTGCACCGGATGAACGTACGTCCCTCGAATGGTCAGCTCGGGATCGAACGGGAAGATCTGGCGCTTGAGGGTGATGCGGTCGCCGACCTTCCACTTGAAGCGCGCCATCAGGTCCTTGCCGACCAGCGCGCCGCGGCGGTCGGCCTGAAACGCGGCGAACTCCTCCGGCGTAATTTTGTAGTCGTCGAAGACGGTCGGGAACTTGTCGACGTCGACGGCGAAGTTGGCGAAAAAGTTCGACTTCTCCTTGTAGTACGCGCCGATCCATTGCAGCTTGGCGGTATCGACGACGCCCGGAATCGCACGGATTTTCTGCTCGTGCGCGTACGGCAGGAGGTTGGCGAGCGAAATGGCCGACTGCACGACCAGGCGGTTAGCGCCTTCGCCGGCGTTGGAGAAATTCTCGAAGTTGTCGAGGATGGCCAGGAGCGTGGCGACAAAGAAGAAGATGACCGCGAGCAGCAGGATGGTCATGATGGCCCGCAGTTTGTTGCGGAAGAGATTGCGGCGGATCAGCTTCGCGAACTTCATGCGTTGGCCGCCGTTTCCACGCCGAAGACGCCTTCGACGAACAATCCTTTCTCGAGGTGCAGCGTCCGTTTGGCGTGCAGCGCCGCTTTCGGGTCATGCGTGACCATGACGATGGTCTTCGCAAAGTCCTGATTCAACCTCTGCAGCAGATCGAGCGTCTCCTCGGCATTCTTCGCGTCGAGGTCGCCGGTCGGTTCGTCGGCCACGAGGAGGGTTGGATCGGTGACGACGGCGCGGGCGATGGCAACGCGCTGTTCCTGACCGCCGGAAAGTTGACGGGGATAGTGGAAGGCTCGATCGCCGAGTCCGACGATGTCGAGCGCGGCCTGCACATGCTCGCGGCGCTCTTTTTTCGAGAGCTTCGTCAGCAGCAGCGGCAGCTCGACATTTTCAAACGCGTTCAACACCGGGATCAGGTTGTACATCTGGAAAATGAAGCCGACGTGGCGCGACCGCCAGCTGGCCAGTTGCGTCTCGGAGAAGCGCGAGATCTCCTTGCCGTCGACGAAGATGCTGCCGCCGGTGGGACGGTCGATGCCGGCCATGAGGTTGAGCAGCGTGGTTTTGCCCGAGCCGGACGGCCCCATGAGCGCGAGAAAGTCGCCGTGCGGCACGGCCAGCGTGACGCCGTTGAGCACCGGCACTTCGAACGCATCGCGTTTGTAGACTTTCCTGACGTTGTTGATATCGACGAGTGTGCCCATCGCTGCCTCCGTGCTTATTCGAACTTGACCAATTGTCCGTTTTCGAGCGAGTCGACGCCGCTGGTGACGACCCGGTCGCCGGCGTTGACGCCGCTCGTGATTTCAATCCGCTTCTCGACGACGGCGCCAGTCGTAACGGAGCGCATGGTGATGTGCTTGTCGGCGCCGACGATAGCGACATGACCGCCGGCGACGGCCGATGCCGGCAGCCAGATTTTCGGCGGCTCGTGCATCTCGGCGTCCGTGCGCTCGCTCTGCAGGAACGACACGCTGGCGCTCATCTCCGGCAGCAGCCGGTCGCCGGGATCGATGATCTTCACCTTCACCTGCACCGTCGCTTTGGCGCGGTCGGCCGTGGGGATGATCTGCTTCAGGACGCCCTTCCATTTCCGATTCGGGAAAGCGTCGACGCTGACTTCCGCCGCCTGACCTTCGCGCAGTTGGGCGATGCTGGACTCATTCACGTCGGCCACGACTTCGAGCGTATTGAGATCGACCAGCGTGCAGATCGCGCCGGCCGGCAGCGTGCCGCCGACCTGCCCCATCATCACGGACGAGATCACCTCGCCGACCTCGGTGTTTTTCGTCGCGATCGTCCCCGCGAACGGCGCGCGGACGACCATGTCCTGCATGTTGATCCTGATCTGCTCGACGCGCGCCTGGGCCGCTTTGCGCTGCGATTCGGCGGTGTCGAGTTGCGCGCGCGTGGTCACGCCGTCTTTCCACATCGCGGCCTGCCGTTTCCAGTCGCGGTCGGCCTGCTCCAGCGCGGCGTTCGCCTCATCGAGCTGGGCCTGCATGTTCGTGCTCTCGAGCACCGCCAGGACCTGGCCTGCCGCGACTTTGTCGCCGACGGTGAAGTTGAGGCGCACCACTTTGCCCGAAATCTTCGGCGTGATTTTCGACTGCCGGTCGGCCACGAGATAGCCGGTCGCGGTCAGCAGCGGCGGGTTGGTGACGTTGACGGTCGGCTTGACTACGAGCGTATCGACGAGAGGCGCGCGCCGCGGCACAATCCACACCTTGTAGATCGCGATCGCGGCTCCGACGACGATGCCGAGGACGATGATCCAGCCGAGAATCTTCCCCCACGACACACGCTGTGCGTCGTCATCCTCTCTGTGAATGCGGAGCGCCGACAGGTCGGGCCGCGGACGGTCTTCGGTGACTGACATGATTGGTCCGTTGGGACGGAACGGACATTCTACCGAC
>DATART010000035.1:0-13681 GCA_036264035.1 Thermoanaerobaculia bacterium
ACGCGACCCCTGCCGGGGTCGATCTTTCTCGCCTGATATCGAAACCGGTGGTCGCTCGCTTCGCTCGGACCACCGGCTACCGTACGAGTCGCCTCCGGCGACGTGTGATTCACCACCGCGGTCACACGAACCCATGATCCCCATCCGCCACACCCTCCCGCCGCGCACGACGCCGATTGTCAATCGGGCGATCGTCATTGCCAATGCAATCGTGTTTCTGACGCAGATTTTTCTCGGCGATCGCACGGAGAACATGATCAACATGTTCGGATATATCCCGGCGCGGTTCATGAATCCGGCGGCGTACGGCTACTCCATGTTCGAAGTGACCGTCACGCTGGTCACGTCGCTGTTTCTGCACGGCGGATTCGTGCATCTCATCGGCAACATGATTTACCTCTGGGTGTTCGGCGGCGCGGTCGAGGACGCGCTCGGGCATGCGCGCTACGCGATCTTCTTCGTCGTCTGCGGAGCGATCGGGAGCCTCACGCACACGCTGCTTTTTCCGCATTCGACGGTGCCTTCGATCGGCGCTTCCGGCAGCATCGCCGGAGTCCTCGGCGCGTTCCTGGTGCTGAGGCCGAAGGCGCGCATCGTCACGCTGCTGCCGCTGGTCGTCTACTGGGCCATGATCGAGCTGCGCGCGGTCATCTTTCTGCCGATCTGGTTTGCCATGCAGTTCTTCAACGGCTTCCTGTCGATCGCGGCCGCGCATCGGACGCAGGAGGTGGCCGGCATCGCCTGGTGGGCGAACGTCGGCGGATTCATTTTCGGCGCCGTGATCGGGCTGATCGCGCGCCGAGGGAAGCGCGAACGTGTGACACCATATGCGGCCGAAACGGAGGACGTTTGAACAAAGGAATCATTCTCGCGGGCGGCTCGGGGACGCGGCTGTATCCGATGACGTCGGCGATGTCGAAGCAGCTCCTGCCGGTGTACGACAAACCGATGATTTATTACCCGCTGACGACGCTGATGCTCGCGGGGATCACCGAGTTTCTCATCATCACCACACCCGAGGATCAGGCCGGTTTTCAGAAGCTGCTCGGCAGCGGATCGCAGTGGGGCATCAAAATCCAATATGCAGCGCAGCCGCATCCGGGCGGACTGGCGCAAGCGTTTCTGATCGGACGCGACTTCGTGGCCGGCGAGCCGAGTTGTCTGATCCTCGGCGACAACATCTTCTATGGTCATGGCCTGCCGGATTCGCTGAAACGCGCGGCATCGGGCGACAGCGGCGCGACGGTCTTCGCGTATCGCGTCCCCGATCCGGAGCGCTACGGCGTGGCGGAGTTCGACGAGCGCGGACGGGCCATCAGCATCGAAGAGAAGCCGGCAAAGCCGCGCTCCAACTTCGCCGTTACCGGACTCTATTTCTACGATGAGCGAGTCTGCGACTTTGCGGCGAATCTCAAGCCGTCGCACCGCGGAGAGCTGGAGATCACGGACCTCAATCGCGTCTATCTGCAGATCGGAGAGTTGCGCGTCGAGCAGCTCGGGCGCGGATTCGCATGGTTCGACACGGGAACGCAGGAGTCATTGCTTCAGGCGGCGAATTTCGTGGAGACCGTGGAGTTGCGGCAGGGGCTCAAGATCGCGTGCCCCGAGGAGGTCGCGCACTACCTCGGACTGATTGACGATTCGCAGTTGCGCGATCTCGCCACACAGCTGCAGCGCAGCACGTACGGCAAGTACCTGCTCAATCTGCTCGATGAACAGGCGCAACGCGCCGCGCGGACGGCGACGGCGTCATGACCAGGCATGTTGTCGTCACCGGTGGCGCGGGCTTCATCGGCTCGAATCTCGTCGACGCATACCTCGCGCGCGGGTGGTACGTCACGATCATCGACAATCTCTCGACCGGCAAGCGGCGCAACGTCGATCCGCGCGCGGCGTTGCATGAGATCGATATCCGCGACGCCGCGGCGGCCGATCTGATCCGCGACCTGAAGCCGGACGTCATCAGTCACCACGCGGCGCAGATGGACGTGCGCAAGTCGGTCGATGATCCCGCGGCCGATGCGGACGTGAACGTGATCGGTACGCTGCGACTGCTTGAAGCCGCGGTCGACGCCGCGGTGAAGCGCGTCATCTTCGCTTCGACCGGTGGCGCGATTTATGGCGAGCCGGTGGAAGTGCCGCAGCCGGAATCGCATCCGTTGAATCCGCTCTCGCCGTACGGCTGCGCGAAGCTGTCGGTCGAGCGCTATCTCAACTACTACCGCGTCGTGCGCGGCCTTTCATCGGTCGCGCTGCGATATGCGAATGTCTACGGTCCGCGGCAAAACGCGCACGGCGAGGCGGGCGTCGTAGCGATCTTCGCGGGGAAGCTGCTCGACAAGCAGCAGGCCGTCATCAACGGCAGCGGACAGCAGACGCGCGATTTCGTCTATGTCGACGACGTCGTGGCCGCGAACCTCGCCGCGTCCGACGCCGAATGGCAGGGGGAGTACAACGTCGGAACCGGCGTCGAGACGACCATCAACGAGTTGTACGACTCGCTGGCGTCGTTCGCAGGCGTCGACACGCCGCCCGTGCACGCTCCCGCGAAGGAAGGCGAGCAGCTTCGCAGCGTGCTCGATGGCAGCCGGCTTCGGACGCTCGCGAACCTACCTGAACGGAAATCATTGTCTGAGGGGTTGAAGCAGACGTTCGAATGGTTCGCTGCGGAGCGATCGCGATGATCATCACCCGCAGCCCGCTTCGCATCAGCCTCGGCGGCGGCGGAACGGACCTGCCGTCGTACTACGAAAAATTCGGCGGATTTCTGATCGCGGCGGCCATCGACCGTTACGTTTACGTCACCGTCAATCGTCCGTTCGGAGCCGGCATCCGGCTCAAGTACTCCGACATCGAGAACGTCGATACGGTCGATGAGGTGCGTCATCCGATCCTGCGTGAAGCGTTGCGGATGATGAATCTGCGTACGCCGCAGATCGAGATCACCACGCTCGCCGAAATCCCCTCGGGCACAGGACTCGGATCGTCGGGCAGCTTCACAACCGCGCTCGTCAAGGCGTTGTACGCGCACCGCCGCAGGCTGCTGCATTCGAGCGAAGTGGCGCGGCTGGCGTGCGAGATCGAGATCGAGCGTTTGCACGAGCCGGTCGGCAAGCAGGATCAGTACATCGCCGCATACGGCGGTGTGACGTGCTTCGACTTCCATCAGGACGGTTCGGTCGCCGCGCGGCCGCTGACGCTGGCGATGGAAACGATGTTCGAGCTCGAAGACAACCTCCTCCTTTTCTTCACCGGCTTCTCGCGAAGCGCGGGAAGTCTGTTGCAGGATCAGAAGGTGCGTTCCGAGGCAGATGATGGGGAGATGATCGAGAACCTGCACTACGTCAAAGACCTCGGGTATCGCAGCCAGACGGCGCTGGAGGCGGGACGCTGTCACGAATTCGGGGAGCTGATGCACGAGCACTGGGAGCACAAAAAGAAGCGTTCGCGAGGGATGAGCAATCCGAAGATCGACGAGTGGTACGAGCTCGGACGGCGCAACGGCGCGATCGGCGGCAAGCTCGTCGGCGCAGGCGGCGGCGGGTTTCTGCTGTTCTACGCCGAGGATCGCAAATCGCTTCGGCGTGCGATGACCGAGGCGGGGCTGGAGGAAGTGCGATTCCGGTTCGACTTCGAGGGGACGAAGGTGTTGATGTCGTGAAGCAGAAGCAAAGCAAATGTTGAATGTTCAATGTTGAATGTTGAGTGTTGAGTGTTGAGTGTTGAATGGGCTGCGCTTCGCCTCGGTGTTGGGTGACTGCATTGAACATTGAACATTCAACATTTGTCTTTCTGCCCCTTCCCCCCGTCGGCGATGTTCGTCGCGCGGGTACAATGCGCCGCGCCGATGAGTTACGCCGAACAGCACCTTCGCGAAGCGTCCGCGATCATCGAGCAACTCGATGCGGATGCGATCGAGCGGACAGCGATTCTGCTCGCGGAACTGCGCGAGCGCCGCGGCCGGCTTTTCCTCCTCGGCGTCGGCGGCAGTGCGGCGAATTGCTCCCATGCCGTCAATGACTTCCGCAAGATCTGCGGGATCGAAGCGTATGCGCCGACCGACAACGTCAGCGAGCTGACCGCGCGCACGAACGACGAAGGGTGGGCTTCGGTGTTCATCGAGTGGTTGAAGGTCAGCAGGCTGAGTCCCGCGGATGTTCTCTTCGTTCTCTCCGTCGGCGGCGGAAATCGGGAGAAGAACGTCAGCCCGAACCTTGTTGCGGCGCTCGAATACGGGAAAGAGGTCGGGGCGAAAGTCTGCGGCATCGTCGGCCGCGACGGAGGCTTCACCGCGACGGTCGCCGACGCCTGTGTCGTCATCCCCACCGTCAATCCGCAAACCATTACGCCACATACGGAAGCGTTTCAGGCAGTGGTGTGGCACCTTCTCGTATCGCATCCAGCGTTGAAAGCAGCCGAAACGAAGTGGGAATCGACCAGGTGATGAAAGCCGTGTTTCTCGATCGCGACGGAGTCATCAATCGCGCCGTCGTGCGCGATGGAAAGCCGCATCCGCCCGACTCGATCGACGATCTGGAAGTACTGGCCGGAGTTCCGGAGGCCTTGAGCAAACTGCGCGGCGCCGGCTTCCGCCTAATCGTCGTCACGAACCAGCCCGATGTCGCGCGCGGGACGCAGACTCGCGAAGCGATTGAAGCGATGCACGTGCATCTCATGTGCGAACTGCCGGTCGACGACGTCGTGACGTGTTACCACGACGACGGCGACGCCTGCAGCTGCCGGAAGCCGAAGCCGGGCGCATTGATTGACGCTGCGCGACGGCACGGTCTCGAGCTCAATCGCTCATTCATGGTCGGAGACCGGTGGCGTGACATCGAAGCGGGGCAGCGCGCTGGCTGCCGCTGCCTCTTCGTCGATCATGGCTACGCCGAACAGCAGCCGGCTGGATCGTTCGTGCGCGTGCCCTCGCTGGCCGCGGCGGCGGAATGGATTCTCAGCAATCAATGACGACTCGCCTCGAAAATCTGCAGGTGAAAATCTTTGCCGACGGCGCCGAGAAGGCCGGCATGCTGGAGATGTACGCGAAGCCGTACATCAAAGGCTTCACAACCAATCCGACTCTGATGCACAAAGTCGGACTGACCGACTACCGCGCGTTCGCCCGCGACATCGTCGGCGCGATTCCGGACCGTCCCATCTCGTTCGAAGTCTTTTCGGATGAGTTCCAGGAGATGGATCGCCAGGCGCGCGAGATCGCCGCGTGGGGAGACAACGTCTACGTAAAAATCCCCGTGACGAACACGCGCCGGGATCCCGCGTATGAGCTTGTGCGCCGTTTGTCGAACGACGGCATCAAGCTCAACATCACCGCCATCATGACCGTCGACCAGGTGCGCAACGTCGTCGATGCGGTCAAAGACGGCGCGCCGTCGTGCGTCTCCGTCTTCGCCGGACGCATCGCCGACACCGGCCGCGATCCCGTTCCGATCATGACCGAGTGCGTCGACATTCTGAAGGCAGCGCCGCAGTCGGAGCTGATCTGGGCCTCCCCACGCGAGCTGTTGAACATCATCCAGGCCGACGTCATCGGCTGCCACATCATCACCGTCACCAACGACATCCTTAAAAAGTTGCCGCTGATCGGGAAGGACCTCGCTGATTACTCGCTCGACACGGTGAAAATGTTCTATGACGACGGGCGGAAGGCGGGGTTCACGCTTTGATTTTCGTGACGGGCGCGGCCGGCTTCATCGGCTTTCACGTGTCGAAGCGGCTGCTCGAACGCGGCGACGACGTCGTCGGCATCGACAACCTCAACGACTATTACGATCCCGCGCTGAAGCATGCCCGGCTCGACATCCTTCGCAAGTTCGAACGTTTTGAATTCGTCCGTGCCGACATCGCCGATCGGGATGCGATGGGCGAGCTGTTCGCGCGCCACAAGCCGGCCCGCGTCGTCCATCTGGCGGCCCAGGCCGGCGTGCGCTACTCGCTGACCAATCCGCACGCATACACCGAAAGCAACATCACCGGCTTCCTGAACATCCTGGAGGGGTGCCGGCACAACGGCGTCGAGCATCTCGTCTACGCCTCGTCGAGCTCCGTTTACGGCGCGAACACCAAGCAGCCGTTCTCGGAGCACCACAACATCGATCACCCGGTCTCGCTCTACGCGGCGACGAAAAAAGCAAATGAGCTGATGGCGCACACGTACGCGCACCTTTTTGGCGTGGCATCGACCGGCCTTCGCTTCTTCACCGTTTACGGGCCGTGGGGCCGGCCGGACATGGCCCTGTTCCGTTTTACGCGCGGCATTCTGGCTGGCGAGCCGATTCCGGTCTTCAATGAAGGGCGGATGATCCGCGACTTCACGTTCATCGACGACATCGTCGAAGGCGTGGTGCGTGTGCTCGATCAGCGCGCCGAACCCGATCCGGCCTGGAGCGGCGACGCGCCCGATCCGGCCCGCAGCTACGCGCCGTACCGCGTCTTCAACATCGGCAACAACCGGCCGGTGCTTCTCCTCGATTACATCGCCGCGCTCGAACGGCAACTCGGCCGGAAAGCGACGCTCGATCTCCTGCCGATGCAGCCAGGCGACGTCATCTCCACGCGCGCCGACGTCAGCGAATTGGAGAAGGCGGTCGGATTTCATCCGGCGATTACCATCGGCGAGGGGATCGCCCGTTTTGTAACGTGGTACAAAGACTACTTCCAGGTGCCCCAGTGACTTCTTCAACGATTGAGACCCAGACGCTCGATGCATTCTTGGAAGCCGTGCGCGTCCGCACCGCGGTCGTCGGCGTGATCGGACTCGGATACGTCGGGCTGCCACTCGTGCTGCTGTTCGAGGAGGAGGGCTTCCCGGTCATCGGCTTCGATGTCGACGCCAACAAGACCACGGCGCTGAATCGCGGCGAGTCGTACATCAAGCACATCGGCGTCGACCGCATTCAGAAGGCGTTCAGCAGCGATCGCGTCGTCGCCACCACCAACTTCGACCGCCTGGCCGACTGCGACGCCATCATCATCTGCGTTCCCACGCCGCTCGGTGTGCATCGCGAGCCGGACCTGAAGTACATCCGCATGACCGCTGAAGCGATCGCTGCGCGGCTCCGTCCGGGGCAGTTGATCGTGCTGGAGTCGACCACGTATCCCGGCACCACGCGCGAAGAGCTGCTCACCCGTTTCGACGCCAAAGGGCTGGTCTGCGGCCGCGACTACTTCCTCGGGTTTTCTCCGGAGCGCGAGGACCCCGGCAACGAGCAATTCAACACCAGGACCATTCCCAAAATCGTCGGCGCGGTCGACGAGCCGTCGTTGCGCGCGGCGCAGGCGCTCTACGCATCCGTCATCGATCGTGTGGTCACGGTCTCGACCGCCGAAGTCGCCGAGTCGGCGAAGCTGCTGGAGAACATCTTCCGCGCCGTCAACATCGCGCTCGTCAATGAGATGAAAGTCGTGTTCGACAGGATGGGCATCGACGTGTGGGAAGTCATCGACGCCGCCAAGACCAAGCCGTTCGGCTTCATGCCGTTCTATCCCGGTCCGGGATTGGGCGGCCACTGCATTCCGCTCGATCCGTTTTACCTGACCTGGAAGGCGGCGGAGTACGGCACCTGGGCGCGTTTCATCGAGCTGGCCGGCGAGATCAACACCTCCATGCCGCGCTATGTGATCGATCGCACCACGGAAGCGGTCAACAAGATCGGCAAGAGCATCGTGGGTGCGAAGGTGCTCGTGCTGGGGCTGTCGTACAAGGCGAACATCGACGACGACCGAGAGTCGCCATCGTTCGAGCTGATCGAGTTGCTCCAGGAACGCGGCGCCATCGTCGCGTACTGCGATCCGTTCGTACCCGTGGCGCGGCGCGGACGCAGACACGACATCAACCTCAGCTCCGTCCCCTGCACGGCGGAAGAATTCGCAACGTACGACGCCGTACTGATCTCGACCGCGCATTCGCAATTCGCCGACGCCGGACTGTACGCATCGGCCAAGCTGGTCATCGACACGCGCAACGTCGTTCCGCGCAACGCCGGCATCAACGTCGTCCGGGCCTGAGATGGCGAAGAAGACCGCGCTCATCACCGGTATCACGGGGCAGGACGGCTCCTACCTTGCCGAACTGCTGATCGCGAAAGGCTACGTCGTGCACGGCATCGTGCGCCGTTCATCGTCGTTCAACACCGGCCGCATCGATGCGATTTATCAGGATCCGCACGAGGAGGAACGGCGTCTCATTCTTCATTACGGCGACCTGAACGACAGCTCGTCGCTCAACCGCATCCTGCGCATCGTGAATCCGGACGAGATCTACAACCTCGGCGCGCAGAGCCACGTGAAGGTCTCGTTCGACACCCCCGAGTACACCGGCGAAGTGACGGGGCTCGGCGCCGCGAGACTCCTCGAAGCGATCCGCGAGCTGCAGATTCGGCCGCGCATCTATCAGGCGTCGTCGTCTGAGATGTTCGGCAAGGTCGATGTGTCGCCTCAGAACGAGCGCACGCCGTTCTATCCGCGCAGTCCGTACGGCGCGGCCAAGTTGTACGCGTACTGGATGACCGTGAATTACCGCGAGGCGTACGGCCTCTTCGCCGTCAACGGCATCCTGTTCAATCATGAATCACCGCGGCGCGGGGAGACGTTTGTGACGCGCAAAGTGACGCGCGCGGCCAGCCGCATCAAGCTCGGTTTGCAGGATCGGCTTTACCTCGGCAACCTCGATGCGCGGCGCGACTGGGGTTATGCGAAGGACTACGTCGAAGCGATGTGGCTGATGCTGCAGTGCGAGGATCCCGAGGACTTCGTAATCGCCACCGGCGAAACGCATACCGTCCGCGAGCTCTGCGACCGCGCCTTCGCCCGCACCGGCGTCTTGCTGACGTGGGAAGGAAGCGGCGCTGACGAACGCGGCATCGACAAACAGACAGGCGCCGTTCGCGTCGAGATCGATCCGCGTTACTTTCGTCCGACCGAAGTCGAGTTGCTCCTCGGCGACGCATCGAAAGCGAAGGAGAAGCTCGGCTGGTCGCCGCGCACGGCGTTTGCGGAGCTCATCGATCTGATGGTCGACGCCGATCTCGCGCTCGCGGCCGGCGAGGCGCACCTCGCAGCGAAGTGATCATGCCTGGTTTCTGGAACGATCGCCGAATCCTGCTCACCGGCGGCGGCGGATTCCTCGGCGGTTTCATCGCGGCTGAATTGAGACGGCGGAATCCGGCCGCGTTGTTCGCGCCACCGGCCTCGGAACTCGACCTCCTCGACGACGCTGCCGTCCGCGCATATATCGCGGAACAGCGTCCGAATCTCGTCATCCACGCCGCGGCGGTGGTCGGCGGCATCGGCGCGAACCGGCTGCATCCAGGCCGCTTCTTTTACGAGAACGCCATGATGGGATTGCGGCTCATCGAAGAGTCGCGGCTCGGCGGCGTCGAAAAGTTCGTTTGTCTCGGGACCATCTGCGCGTATCACAAACACACGCCGATTCCTTTTCGCGAAGACGAGTTGTGGAATGGATACCCCGAGGAGACGAATGCGCCTTACGGGCTTGCGAAGAAAATGCTCCTGGTGCAACTGCAAGCCTACCGGCAGGAGTATGACTTCAACGGCATCTTCCTTCTGCCGGTGAATCTGTACGGGCCGTGCGACAACTTTGACCTCGAGACCAGTCACGTCATCCCGGCCATGATCCGGAAGTTCATCGAAGCACGCGAACGTGGCGAGGGTACGGTCACGTTGTGGGGCGACGGCTCTCCGACGCGGGAGTTCCTGTACGCGGAAGACGCCGCCGTGGGAATCGTTCGCGCCGCCGAGGCGTACGACGATGCCGAGCCGGTAAACCTCGGGCGTGGAGAAGAGATCGCCGTTCGCGACCTGGCGCGGCTCATCGCCGAGAAGACCGGGTTTGTCGGCAACATCGTCTGGGACGCCACGAAGCCCAACGGACAACCGCGGAGGATGCTTGACGTCTCGCGCGCCGAACGGGAATTCGGCTTTCGCGCGAGCACTTCGTTCGATGAAGGGCTGGCGAGGACCATCGCCTGGTACGAAGCGTCGCGCCACTGACATGTGCGGAATCACGGGGATCTGGCGAAAAGCGGGAAGCGATCCCGCGGCCACAGCCGCTCGGATGATGGACCGCCTCGCGCATCGCGGCCCTGACGACGCCGGTGTGTGGTCGGATGCCTTCGCTGGGATTGCGCTCGGATTCCGCCGCCTGTCGATCATCGATCTGTCGCCGGCCGGACATCAGCCGATGCAGTCCGCCTCCCGCCGCTTCACGATGATCTTCAACGGCGAGGTGTACAACTTTCTGTCGATTCGCGAAGAGCTCGAGGGCGCGGGTCTGGCGCCCGTGTGGCGCGGACACTCCGATACGGAAATCATGTTGGCCGCCTTCGAGGCGTGGGGCCTCGATGCCGCAGTGAAGCGATTCGTAGGTATGTTCGCCTTTGCGCTGTGGGACAGCCGCGAGCACCGTCTGCATCTCGTGCGCGACCGCATGGGCGTCAAGCCGCTTTACGTCAGTACAGCGAACGGTGCGGTTCTCTTCGGATCCGAACTGAAGTCGATGACTGTGGCAAAAGAGTGCCCGACGACCATCAGCCGCGATGCCCTGGGGTTGTACGCACGATTCGCGTATGTGCCGGCGCCCTACACGATCTACGAGGACATCTGGAAAGTGCGGCCGGGAACGATCGTCACCTTTGATGCCGAACATCGGCGCAGCGAGCGTGAATACTGGTCGTTGCGCGACGTCATCGAGGAGGCCGAGATGGATCGCTTCCGCGGGAGCGACAGCGAGGCGATCGACGAGCTCGACCGGGTGGCGAGGGAGGCCGTGCGGTTGCGGATGATCGCCGACGTTCCGCTCGGCGTCTTCCTTTCCGGCGGCATCGACTCCTCGCTCGTGACGGCGCTGATGCAGGTGCAGAGCAGCCGCGCGGTAGAAACGTTCAGCATCGGGTTTCGGGAGGCTGAATATGACGAGGCTCAGTATGCGGCGGCTGTGGCGAAGCACCTCGGCACGCAACACACCGAGCTTTACGTCACGCCGTCCGATGCGCGCGATGTGATTCCTATCCTGCCGCACATCTACGACGAGCCGTTTGCCGACTCTTCGCAGATTCCGACCTATCTCGTCTCGAAGCTGGCCCGGCAGCACGTTACCGTCAGCTTGTCCGGCGATGGGGGGGATGAGTTGTTCGGCGGCTATCACCGCTACTTCCTCGGCCGGAAACTGTGGGACAAAACGGAGTTCTTGCCGCGGTTCGCACGGCCGATAGCCGCGGCGGCGATGCGTGCGATTCCGATCCGGACGTGGAACACGCTGTTGTCGCCGACGCGCCCCTTCGTCCCGCGCGCGCTGCGCCGCGAGCGCGCCGGCGAGAGGATCCATAAGCTGGCGGAAGCGATGGTCACGCGCAATCCGGACGCGCTCTACCGCGAAGTCGTCTCGCAGTGGCCGGGTCTCGTGCCGGGCGCACGCGAACTGCCGATCGCAATCACCGACCGTGCCGCGTGGCCCCGAATCGACGACTACATCGAACGGATGATGTACTTCGATCAGGTTTCCTATCTGCCCGACGACATCCTGGTGAAGGTCGACCGCGCCAGCATGGCGGTCAGCCTCGAGGCTCGCGAGCCGCTGCTCGATCATCGCCTGATCGAGTTCGCCTGGCGCCTTCCGCTGTCGATGAAGCTGCGCGGCGGTGGCGGCAAATGGATCCTGAAGCAACTGCTGGCGCGCTACGTCCCGAAGACGTTGATCGAGCGTCCCAAGATGGGTTTCGGCCTTCCGATCGACCACTGGTTGCGCGGTCCGTTACGCGATTGGGCCGAGTCGTTGCTAAGCGAGACACGTCTGCGTCAAGAAGGCTTCTTCGACGTCGATGCGGTGCGGCGGAAATGGACGGAACACGCCGACGGCCGCGGCCAATGGCAACAGTATCTCTGGACCGTGATGATGTTTCAGGCGTGGCTCGATACACGCCGTGGCGATACGGTCAATGCTGAACCGGGCGACGCCGGCCGATGCTCTGCTCTGGCGCCTTCAGCGCGATGACGAGAACCTGACCGTCCGGCGCCGTCATCAGCTGCGGCCGCATATCGCTGGACATCGCCGAGTAGTGGTCGACGGCCGCCGTCATCTTGTCGTACTGAATCAGTTGGAAAGGATCCTTCTCGTCTTGAATGGCGGCGCCGGCCGCAAGTCGGCGAATGACGAGCCATCGTCCGTCGGCCATTCCAGCGGGTAGGGCGATTACTTGCGGATCACCATTGGCGACGGCCAGCTCCGTCGAGGCGCAGTTCCAGTCGTTGCATGTCTTCACAATCCAGAGATGCGTAATCGGTACGCAAGGACAAGCCGCCGGCCGATCATCGGCAATTGCGGAGCTGGCGGCGAGAGCGAGAGTGAGGGCGGCGGTAACGAGCGTTCGCATGAGGGTCTCCGGGAGATCGCGAATGAAACCTGCGTGCCAGCCGCTCGTTGTGGCCGAATAAAAAAGCCGCCCCGCGTGCGCGGGGCGGCTTCGATGGACTCGAACTTATAGGAGAGCTACAGATTCGTGCCGGTGCAGTTGAAGGCGCCTGGCGATCCGTTCTGTGCGACGCGATTCGACGTGTAGGTGCAGATCTGGCCGCTGGCTGTTGAAGACACGCCCGTTCCGTTGCCGGTGATGGTGCTGTTGTTCACGCGGACTTCGGTTCCCGCTCCATTCGAACGGATACCAGTGCCGTTGTTCGCAGCCACTGTGAAGTCCACCGTGACCGAGCAGGACGAGCTGCTCGTACCAAGGATGCCGTCCGCGGTGTTGCCGTTGACGTACGAGTTGCGGACGGTCATCTTCGAGTTCTGGTCGGCCTGAAGTCCGGTTCCGTTCTTGGCGATATTCGAATCGGAGATGGAGGACGACGCCGTAACCGCACCGACGCCGGTGGTTCTGATGCCGATGGCGGCAAGATAAATCCCGGTGCGGCGCACGGTCAGTTGAGCGTTGCTGTTCGGCTGGAACAGAATGCCGGTCGTCGAATACCTGGTGATGTAGCAGTCCTCCACGGTCAGCGAGTCGCCGGCCATGAAGTTGATGCCGTTTGTTCCGATCGTGACGCCCGAGCCGTCGATCAGGATGTTGCGGAGGATGACGTCGCGGTTGGTACCGCTGGTGATGTTCACGATGATGCCTTGAACACCGCTGGACAGAACGCTGGCCAGCGTGCCGTTACCTTCGATGGTGATCGGCTTCGTGATCGTCACCGCTCCGAACCCACCTGGATCGAGGGCGTCGATGATTCCGCCGGAAGCGGTTTTCGAGATTGCGCCTGCGAAGGTCTTGCAAGGCGCCGTGCGGCTGCATGGATTGGCGTCATCGCCAACCCCGGACACCCAGGTACGGGTCGCCTGCGCGAACGCAGATACCGTCACCAGGGACATCAGTAAAACGAGTGAGATATAGCCAAGCTTCCTCATACGATTGTTCTCCTCCTCCGAGAGCCGGTTAAAAGAAAAGGGTTTTTGGGGTCAGACCGGAACCTTTGTGACTGCGGCAATGTACTTCCGCACGTCCTCCAATGCAACACCGAAGTGTGATCAAGCTCACCTTTCTTCAATTTTTTCAAGTAGAGCGGCCGAAGTAGCGCAAAGAAGTGACTGTCCAGCCCGTCGGTCCAGTACCATGGGCGCACCGGATATTCGTCCGGCGCCGCTGTGAGGTCG
>DATART010000060.1:0-3393 GCA_036264035.1 Thermoanaerobaculia bacterium
TACAACGAGCGCTTCACGCGGCCGACGCGCACGATCTACGCCTGCCCGAACATCCGAGCGGCGAACAAAGTCGTCGCGCTGAATGTCGCCAGCGGCACGTACATGCGCGCGCCGGGCGAAAACGTCGGCATGTTCGCGATCGAGTCGGCGATGGACGAGCTGGCCGAGGCGCTGAAGATGGATCCGATCGCGTTGCGGCTCGCGAATTACGCCGAGGACGATCCAGTCGAGCACAAGCCGTGGTCGAGCAAGTCGCTGCGGCAGTGTTATCAGCAAGCCGCCGAGCGCATCGCCTGGTCGCGCCGGAATCCGGTGCCGCGCTCGGTGCGCGAGGGACGCTGGCTCATCGGAATGGGCATGGCCAGCGCGACGTACCCCGCCCATCGCGCGCCGGCGTCGGCACGCGGGCGCATCGAGGCGTCGGGCAATGTCGTCATCTCCTGCGGCACGCACGAGATGGGAATGGGCACGGCTACGGTCATGCAGCAAGTCGCCGCGGAAACGCTCGGCGTGCCGTTCGAAACGGTCCGCTTCGAGTATGGCGATACGAAGCTGCCGCAGGCGCCGATTTCCGCCGGATCGCTGACGGCGGCGACGGTCGGAACGGCCGTTTATCAATTGGCGAACGAGTTGAAACGCAAGCTGATCGAGCTGAATGGAGGACAGGAGCTTGCCGCCGGCGATACGTACGGAGCGCTGCTGCATCGCCACTATCTGACGACGGTCGAAGCGCAGATCGACGCGAAGCCGGATGCGGAAGAGTCGAAGTACGCGTCGCATTCGTTCGGCGCGCAGTTCGCCGAGGTCGCGGTCGACGCGGACCTCGGCATCGTGCGTCTGCGCCGCATCGTCGGCGCCTTCGGCGGCGGCCGCATTCTCAACGCGAAGACGGCGCACAGTCAGTTCTTTGGCGGCATCGTGCAGGGCATCGGCTGCGCGCTCCTGGAGCAGACCCGCCTCGACCCTCATGTTGGCTCGTTCACGAACGTCAACCTCGGCGAATACCTCGTGCCGGTGAACGCGGACATTCCGCCGATCGACATCATCATGGTCGAGGAAGACGACCCGCACGTGAATCCGATCGGCGCGAAAGGCATCGGCGAGATCGGAATCATCGGCGTCGCGCCGGCGATCGCGAATGCGGTGTACAACGCGACCGGGAAACGCGTGCGCGATTTGCCGATTACGATCGACAAGTTGCTGTGAAAGGCGTTTTCAGCCTTTTAGTTTTTCGAGATCGTCTGCGCTGTCGATATCGACGGACGCGTCTTCGAACGGAACGACGCGCGTGACGTCGCGATGCGCTGCGATGACGACGCGCGCGCCGTGATCGCCGCGGAGTGCGAGCAATTCGGCGCCGAGCTCCGGCGCGAAGACGGCCGGCACTCCGGCGATGCCCGCGTAGCCGCTGGCGACGATCGGGGCGTCGATTGCGACCAGCTCGCGCAGATGCTCGACCGTGATCA
This sequence comes from Thermoanaerobaculia bacterium, assembly GCA_036264035.1. Lineage (GTDB taxonomy): Bacteria > Acidobacteriota > Thermoanaerobaculia > Gp7-AA8 > Gp7-AA8 > JADGNZ01. The sequence goes on from DATART010000060.1 coordinate 1,467, forward strand.
GCGGCTGGTCGCATAGCATGATCAGGATTCGCGCGTTGTCGCCGGCGAGGCGAACGCCGGCGCGGATCGACGATGCGATCCCTTCCGCGGCTTCGGGATTGAGTTCTGGAGTCACGACGATGACCTCCTCCGCGACGGCACGAGCCAATCGCTCGGCGCGGGCAAGGAGCGTCTCGCCTTCGAAAATGATGGCCTGCTTCGGCGTACCGAGGCGCGTCGACGAACCGGCCGCGAGGACGACCGCGGCTACGCGCACGAAGGCGTGTTCCGCGTTTCGTGAATCGGCGCGTCGACATCGCGCAACGGGCGCGCGGAGCGGCCTTCGAAGACCGATTGCAACTCCGCCACGATAGACAGCGCGATTTGATCCGGAGTCTCGGCGCCGAGGTCGAGTCCGATCGGATTGTGGAAGCGCGCGTCGCGTGTCGCACCGATCTCGGCAAGCAGTTCGTCACCGCGCGAGCGCGGACCGAGGAGGCCGATGTAGGCGATCGGCGACGCGAAGAGCTGCGTCAGGATTTCGGCGTCGCGCGCGAAGTTATGCGTCATCACGACGGCGGCGTCGAAATCGCGCGCATCAAAAGCTTCGCGCGGCTTTGGCACCGTCACATCCCATCCGACGCTTCGCGCGAGTTGCGCGACCGGCTCCGCGTCCGCGCCACTTCCGAAAATGGCGACGATGTGCGGCGGACGAATGATCTCGATCATCGACGCGCCGTTCGGGAGCGGCGTCGTCCACTCGATCGGCTCGCGTCCGTTCCAGCGAAAGTTCGTGACGAGCCGCGGCGGATGCCCCACGTCGAACGGCTCGATGAGTAGGTCGAGCATTCCTCGGCATCCCAGCCCCAGGCCGAAGACCAGATCATCGCTGCGCGTCGCGTCGTACGTAATCAGTTGCGGCGTCATACCGTCGAGCCACCGCGTCAGCCGTTCCGCGAGATCGCGCTCCAGACAACCGCCGCTGATTGCGCCGGTGACGGTTTGGTCCTCGCCGATGACGGCACGAGCGCCGGCGCGGCGGTACGTCGAACCCTCCGTGCGCACGACCGTGATGATGACGCCGCGGCGCTGCGCACCGATCAGCGCGCGGCAGGCAGCGATGGTGGTGTCGATTTCATGCATCGGCGTTGGATCTTACAGCGGCCGATTCATGACCAGATCGGTCTGCAGATCTGTACCAAGGAGGAACGGCTGCGCGCCGCGTTGGACGAAGCCGTGTTTTCGATAAAAGGTAATTGCGCGAAGGTTGTGCTCCCACACGCCGAGCCAGATCCGCGTGCAGCCGAGGACGCGCGCGTGCGTTTCGACCGCGTCCATCAACATCTGCGCGATGCCGCGGCCGTGATGCGGCTGATCGACGTAGAAGCGCGCGAGCTCGACATCGCCATGCGGCGCGCCGGCTGTCTTGCGAATTTGCGCGTAGGCGATCGCTTCGCCGTCTTCTTCGCCGAGGAGCGTGATGGTGCCTTCCGCCTCGATCTCGCGCCGCTGCTTTTCCTCGGTGAACGCGACGCTTGTATACGAGTCCATATCCGCCGGCGTGTTGTGCGGCGCAAACGTGTCGACGAAGGTCTTCAGCGAAATCGCCGCGAGCGTTGCCGCATCGGCGGGAGTAGCGACGCGGATGATCATCGGCTAGACCGCCTTGAAGTTGCCATACTCCGGCCGGAGAGGCATGCCGGCGGTGACCGCGATGCGCGCCATCGCTACAAGCCCCGATTCGAGCGCGCCTTCCATGAAGCCGAACCACCCGGGCGATGTGTGCTCGCCGGCGACTGCGATCCGGCCGGCGATGAGATCGGTGTACGCCTTCTGCGTCGTCGTCACCTCGCCGAGCGCGGGACAGGAGTAGCCCATGCCGATGCGCTTCGGCCAGTTCTCGAATTCGGCGTCCGTGGCCTTGTAATGCGGCAGCAGCGCGGTTAGC
>DATART010000068.1:0-2895 GCA_036264035.1 Thermoanaerobaculia bacterium
GTAGCGGGACATCAAAATCGATTTCACCACAAAGGCACAAAGACACGAAGAAAGACTCTTTGTGTCCTTTGTGTCCTTTGTGTCTTTGTGGTTCAAATCCCTGGCATTGCAGCGTGCAGCCGCGCGAAATCGTCGAGCGACAACCGTTCCGCGCGAATGTCGACAGCGATGCCGGCGCGCTGCATCGCAGCGACGATCTCCTCGCGCGTTCCGAACTCCGTCAAGTTGTTGACCAGTTTCTTCCGCCGCATTCGGAACGATGCGCTGATCAGATGGATGAGCGCGTCCGAGGCGAACGGCTTCGGATCGGGATCGAGGACGACGACGGCGCTGCGTACTTTCGGAGGGGGATAGAACGACTTCGGCTCGAGGGTCAGGATGATACGCGCCGCGGCGTAGAGGCGGACGAAGAGGGTCAGATAGCCGTAGGCTTCGTCACCCGGAGCGGCCACGAGGCGATCCGCGACCTCCTTCTGCAGCATGAAGACGGCGCGGCGGCAGTTCGGGTCGGCGACGACGCGGCGAAGGATGGGCGTTCCGGCGTTGTAGGGAAGATTGCCGACCGCGCGATAGGGACGCGGCGGCAGCGCCGCTTCCATCGCGTCGTCGTTGATCAGCGTGATGCGGTCGCCGTATTGTTTCCGCAGCCGCTCCGAGAGCTCCGGGTCGATTTCGATCGCCGTCAACTCATTGGGGAGCTCGGCCAGCTTCCCGGTCAGAACTCCCTCGCCGGGACCGATCTCGACGACCACGTCGTCCGGCGCCGGCTCGACCGCTTCGACGATCCGCGCCACCGCGCCGCGGTTGCGGAGAAAGTGCTGGCCCCACTTTTTCTTCGGGTGACTCATACGACGTTCAGCATGACACGACGACCGTCGCGGGCTCGCGAAGCGCTGACGCCCGTAATTCCTTGACTCCCCCGGAGCCTCGCCGCTAAACTCCGCATTTCGACTAGTATCAACAATTTACGCCACGTGCGCCTGCGGGCGTATGCGCCCGAACTTCCAGGAGGTAGCCCGTTTCATGCCGTCGAGTGACGATCCGAAAAACCTGAACCAACCGCTCCGAAAAGGGGGGGAGCCTAACGACCTCGAAAACCTCGGCATGGACGAGTTGCTCGACATGTACGACCGGAAAATGTCGAACTTTGCCGAGGGCGACATCATCCGCGGGCGGGTCCTGAAAGTTCTCGGCGCCGAAGTCGTCATCGACATCGGTTACAAATCCGAGGGCGTTCTGCCTGTCCATGAGGTCACCGGCTACGACGGCAAAATCACGGTCAAGCCCGGCGACGAGCTCGACGTCTTCATCGAGCGTCTCGAAAACAACAGCGGCTACATCGTCCTCTCGCGCGAAAAAGCGGAGCGGATGCTTGTCTGGGACCGCATCGAAGGCGCCTTCAAAGCCGACGAGCCGATCGCCGGCCGCGTCATCGAGCGCGTCAAAGGCGGACTGGCCGTCGACGTCGGCGGCGTCAAAGCCTTCCTTCCTGGATCGCTGATCGATACCAAGCCGGTCAAGAACCTCGACGCTCTCCGCGGACACGAATACAAATTCAAGATCGTTTCGTTCGACAAGAAACGGAACAACGTCGTCCTCTCGCGCCGTGCCATCGTCGAAGTCGAACAGGCCGCCGCGAAGGCCGACACGTTCAGCAAGCTTCAGGAAGGCCAGCACACGCACGGCGTGGTCAAGAACATCACTGACTACGGCGTCTTCGTCGACCTCGGCGGCGTCGACGGACTGCTCCACATCACCGACGTTTCGTGGGGCCGCGTCAACCATCCCTCCGAATACTTCAACGTCGGCGATGAGATCGAAGTGGTCGTCCTCAAATTCGATCCTTCCGCGGAGCGCGTTTCGCTCGGCTACAAACAGAAGACGCAGGACCCATGGACTGACGTCGTGCAGCGCTATCCGCTCGGCTCAAAGGTGCATGGCCGCGTTGTTTCGCTGACCGATTACGGCGCATTCATCGAGCTCGAGGAAGGGGTCGAGGGCCTGATCCACGTTTCCGAAATGTCGTGGACGAAGAAGGTCCGCAATCCTTCCAAGCTGCTGGCGATGGGTACCGAGGTCGATGCCGTCGTCACCGACGTCAACGTGCAGAACCGGCGCATCTCGCTGTCGCTGAAAGCGCTCGAACAGAATCCGTGGGACACCATCGCGGAGCGTTATCCGATCGGTGCGGTCGTGACCGGCAAAGTGCGCAACCTCACCGACTTCGGCGCGTTCGTGGAGGTCGAAGACGGCATCGACGGACTGATTCACATCTCCGACATGTCGTGGAACCGCCGCCTCAAGCATCCGAACGAGGTGCTGAAGAAGGGCGACGCCGTGCAGGCGCGCGTCATCAGCGTCGACGGCGAGAATCAGCGGCTGTCGCTCTCGATCAAAGAGTTCCTGCCGAACGAATGGGACAACTTCGCGAAGTCGCACAACGTGGGCGATGAGCTGATCGGCACGATCGCCAAGATCACCGACTTCGGCCTCTTCATTCGCGTCGCCGACGGCGTGGAAGGACTCGCGCACATTTCCGAGATTTCGCGCGATCCGAAAGCGAAGCTCGACAAGGCCTTTCACGTCGGCGAAGCCGTTCGCACACGCATCATCAAGATCGACTGGACCGACAAAAAGATCGGTCTCTCCACGCGCGACGTCGAGCCGCTGACCGAGGCCGAAATCGCGCAGCACGAGCAAGCGGCGCCGCCGGTCGAGGAGCATCCGGCAGAATCCGAATCTGAATCCGAAGCGGCTCCTGCCGCGGAGACCACGCCGCAAGGCTGATCGCGATGCCGGAACTCGATCCCGTTCCAGCTCCCGGTGACGTGAAGGCCGATCCGGCTGCCGCGCCGGTGCCGCGCAAGTCGCGCGCGGGCGTTTTCTTTCTCGGCG
>DATART010000086.1:0-3803 GCA_036264035.1 Thermoanaerobaculia bacterium
GCCGAAAGTCCGGCGGCCGCGGAGGCGGCCGCAACAAGGTTCACGCAGCGCGAGACTTTGTAGCGGCCGCCTCCGCGGCCGCGAATCGCCTACGCGCCGAACTACCCCGCGCTGAGCGCGGGGCTGCATTGTTGGGCGCGCCTTCGCGCGCGAACGAACTTCCGGATCGCCAAGCGCCGTGCAGTTTCACTGCTGCTTGAAAATCCCGCCCGAAAGCACCGGGCGCGGAGCGGTCGACGTCGCCGAGGCGCGCACGATCGCGACGCCGTTGCCGTCGCCGACGATCGTCGTTCCATGACCGCTAACGTTTCCGATTGCGGACGGCGGGGCAACCGGCACGGCCACCGGCTGCGGCGGGGGTGCGGGGACGTTTGTATCCGCCAGCAGAATCTGCTCGCGCGCGGCGGGTGCGACGAGCATCGGATCGGCCGCACGCTGGTCGTCGATAGCACCCTCTTTGATGACGTCGACGTTGCGCGAGATCGCGGTGTTCGTCGCCGGCACCTGACTTCCGAACAGGCGGCCGTACTCCCCCGCCGGCGTGCGCCGCGCTTCGTTGTAGATCGAGATCGCCGCGAAGATCACCGCGAACGACAGCATCGAAATCGCGCAGTTCCTGATCGTCAGGATGCGGCGGCGCTGACGCCGGTCGCGAATCGGGACGATCAGCAGCGGCTTGCGGGAGCGGGACAGCATGAGCCTGTTTATTGCGAGCGGCCTGCCAGATTGGGGGGTGGGGGGTGGGGGGTGGGCAGTGGGAAGTGGGAGGGTGGGATCGGATATAGGCATACTGCTTCCCCCACACCCGACACCCCACACCCCACATCCAACACCCTTTTCCGCTACCCTAGACCCATGTCCGGCGTGACCTTCAGCGAAGTGGCCAAGCGGTACGGCGATGTCTCCGTCATCGAACACCTCAACCTCGACGTCAACGACCACGAATTGATGGTGCTTGTCGGTCCCTCGGGATGCGGCAAGTCGACGGCGTTGCGGATGATCGCCGGCCTCGAGGAGGTCAGCGCCGGGACGATCTCGATCGGCGGCCGCGTGGTCAACGACCTCGCGCCGAAAGACCGCGACATCGCCATGGTCTTTCAAAGTTACGCGCTCTATCCGCACATGAGCGTCCGCGAAAATCTCGAGTTCGGCCTGCGCATGCGCAAGGTGCCCGCGCCCGAGCGCGCCAGGCGCGTGGCCTCGGCCGCCGAAATCCTCGGCATGTCCCACCTGCTCGAACGCAAGCCGAAAGATCTCTCCGGCGGACAGCGCCAACGCGTGGCCGTCGGCCGTGCCATCGTCCGCCAGCCCGCCGTGTTTCTGTTCGATGAACCGCTCTCGAATCTCGACGCGAAACTCCGCGTCCAGACCCGCGCCGAGATCACGAAGCTCCAAGCGACCCTCGGCACGACCTCGGTCTACGTCACGCACGATCAGGTCGAAGCGATGACGATGGGCCACCGCATCACCGTCATGCGCGAAGGAAAAATCCAGCAGGTCGGCACGCCGCGCGAAGTTTACGAGTCACCAGCAAACGCATTCGTCGCGCAGTTCATCGGCACGCCTCCGATGAACCTGATTCCGGCCACAGTCTCCGGCGGCACGTTGCGAACGTCATCGTTCTCACTGCCGCTCCCGCCGACGTTCAAGGTCTCTGAAGGCCAGCAAGTCCTCCTCGGAATCCGCCCCGAACACCTCCACCACGCCACGAACGGCTCAATCACCGCGAACGTCGATGTCGTCGAACCGATCGGACACGAAACGATCGTCTACGCGAGCGCGGGCGACTCGAAGCTGGTGGCGATCTTCGAACCCACCGTTACGCCGCGCGCGGGCGAAACAATCTCGATGAGTGTTGACGTCGACGCGATGCATCTATTCGATGCGGCGACGGAAAATAGCTTGCGCTGAGAGACAAATGCGCGGGCGCGCCTTCGGACGCGCCCGCGCGGGGTTCCTAAGCGAAACAGCTACGCACTATGTCTGCGGCGCCGGTGCAGGCTTCGGCTTGGCTACGCGTCCGCCGAGGGCACGTTTGCCGAGGGCGCGCTTCATGTCAGCGACATGCGGCGCGAGATCGGCGGTCTCGGGACGTTTGGCCAGAACCTGAGCCAGAGCATATGTGGTGAGTGCGTCACTCCCCGCCTTGTGCCTGGCCGTAATCACGCTGTGCCGGACGAACTGTGCGAGCGCTTCCAGCTCATCGGCCAGAGGTTCATACGCCTCGGCATAGCTCAACAGGTCGCGAAGCTGCGCCGGATCGGCGCCCCCTTTTCGGACGAGCGTATCGCTGTTTTTTACCGCCACAGCCGTCAGTTCGATGAACTGCGGCGGAACCGAGGCGGCGCTGGACAGCTTCCGATTAGCGCCCGCGGAATCCGGAATCACGAGATCCGGAATCCGCTCCCTCATGGCACGAACCTCTGCGACACGCGCTTGCGCGATATCGGCGTGGGACGTCTGTGTGTCTGCAACGGGTACTTCATTGATTGTGGACATGGTTATTCTCCTATTCTTTCTCAGTCTCAACTGCAGTAATCAGAGCGAGCAGGTTGAGACGAGCGGAGGAGCACGGCCCCTGAAAATCCGTCTTGGAGCCTCGGCTACAGTCAGGCGAGCGGACCGTTGACGCCGGACATGAATGCAGAAAATACGGTTGTTCTCGATCGATACGACGATCGGCGAAGGAAGCCGGAAGACGATCAGCTTCCGAACGGGTACTTCCTTCTTGAGAAGCTTTTCGAGATCAAGCGGCGGCGCCATCCCGCCATTGATGTAGGCAGCCAGCGTGGCCGATGTATCGTCCAGCCGGCGGGAGAGCGTGGCAATCTCTGCTTCGGCGCGGAGCCAAACGGTCATTGCATCGATGAGCGGTTTGCAAGCGGTGAGCGCGTCTGCCGGAGCGAAGGTGAAGAGGTCGTGGGTTGCACTCAGGCATTCGACGCCGCGCCGCAAGCGTGCCGACGCCTCGACGAGCCTGCGCGACACCTGACGGAGCTGTCGCGCCGCCCAACGCGGACGGACGCCGGCGAACGTATCGCACTCGTTGAGCAGAAAGCGGGAGAGAGCGATGCACCGCAGGGTGGAGTCGATTGCGCGATTCGCGCGCCGGAACGGACGAATCCAAGGCTGGCGATTCCGTCCCGATCCACAGGAACGCACCCGGCCCCGCCGCGACCTTTTCGCGTTCCTCGCCGAGGCGGTGCGGCTGTTTGCGTTCGTTACCATGATTTGATTAGACGCTTCAGCCCGCTAAATGTTGACCGTCCGTGAAAAAAAATTTCTTCGGCTCCCTTCGGACCATCGATCCTCTCAGGCTTGCCTACTTTGACAAGATTCTCCTTGTCGACGACAGGATTCGGGTGGTCAGCGACGGGATTCTGCTGGTCAGCGACGGGATTCTGCTGGTCGCCGACGGGATTCTGCTGGTCGCCGACGGGATTCTGCTGGTCGGCGACGGGATTCTGCTGGTCGACATCCGACGCGATCCGATTCCCGACGGCCGAAAGCCGTGGGCTACGGCTCTTACGCCGGCTTCGCCGACGTGGGAGGTTCGCCCCGCACGTTCCCACTCAGCCGAGCGTCATCGGCGTGTAACCTTCCCCCACGGCTGCGAGGCGAGAAACCGGCTACGGCGCTTCGCTGCGCTCAGGCGTCCGTTTCGTGCGAAGCACTTTGGAGTGCGGTGGCAGCGCCACCGCTTTGGGAGGGCGGGGGCATCGTGACGACTCGTAGCATGTGAGGCTTTGCTCCGTCTTCGCGATCGGCCAGTCCACCTCCCTCCCAAAGCGGCGGCTCGCTCG
>DATART010000063.1:0-3932 GCA_036264035.1 Thermoanaerobaculia bacterium
AGTGGTGGGACGACATCTGGCTCAACGAAGGATTCGCGACGTTCATGACCGCGAAGCCGCTGAAGGCCTGGCATCCGGAATGGCGCGTCGATCTCGACGAAGCGGGCAACACCAACGGCTCCCTCGGCGTCGACAGCACGCGCTCGACACGCCCGATCCGGCAAAAAGCGGAGACGCGCAACGAGATCAACGCGCTCTTCGACGGGATCGCTTACGGCAAGACCGCCGCCGTGCTGCGCATGCAGGAAAACTGGGTCGGCGAGGAGACGTTCCGCGACGGCATCCGCGCGTATCTGAAGAAGTTCTCGTATGGCAACGCCGCCGCCGAGGATTGGTGGGGAACGATGACCACCGCGACGAAGCAGCCGTTCGACGCGGTCATGAAAACATTCGTCGATCAGACCGGCGCGCCGCTGCTGCACGCCAGCGAATCGTGCGCCGCCGACGGCACGCGCACCGTCACGATCACGCAGGAGCGGATGCTGCCGAAGAGCGTGCCGCCCGTGGCGCAGGCGTGGACGATTCCCATCTGCGCGCACGAAGTCGGCGCCGCCGCCGGATCGCCGTGCAGGATGATTTCGAAAGCGACCGACTCATTCACGACGACGGCGTGTGATCGCCCGCTCTTCCTCAGCCGCAACGGCGCCGGCTACTTCGTCACCGACTACTCGGCCGACATGCGCGCCAAACTCCGTGCGCACCTCGGCGAGATGCCGCCGGCCGAACTGATTTCGTTGAACGGCAACGAATGGCTCCTCGTGCGCAGCATGCGCGAGAACGTCGGCGACTACCTGGCGCTGCTCAAAGCGATGCCGCGTCCGACCGAACGTCCGCTCGTCGCCGCGATCACCGGCAACCTCGGCTTCCTCGACAACCGCCTCATCGACGACACGAATCGTGCCGCCTGGCACGCCTACGTCCGCGAAGTCATGCGCGGCTACGCGCCGCTGACCTGGGACGCGCCCGCCGGCGAGACCAGCGAGCAGCGCATCATGCGCGCCGACGTCCTCGGCGCACTCGGCATCGAAGGGGAGGACCCCGAAGTCATCGCCGGCGCCCGCCGCATCGCGCAGCAGTACATGAACGATCCGTCCTCGGTCGACGCAGTCATCGCCGATCGCGCGCTGCCGATCGCTGCGTTCAACGGCGACGAGGCGCTCTTCAACCAGGTCCTCGAGCACGTCAAAACCGCTCCGAATCCGGAGATCGCGGCGCGCTACCGCAATCTCATCCCGCTCTTCCGCGATCCGAAACTGATCGCCCGCGCCGTCGACTACGTTTACAGCGATGAAGTCCGCAGCCAGGATCTTCCGGGCATGGCCGCGACGCTGTTTTTCAATCCCGCCGGGAGACAGATCGGCTGGAACGCCGCCAAGTCGCATTGGGAATTGCTCAATCAGAAGATCCCGACCGCGATCGGCGCGATCACCGGTTCGACTGCGACGTTCTGCGATGCGGCAATGAAAGCCGACGTACAAGCCTTCTTCGCCACGCACCCCGCCGGCGCCGGCGAACGCTCGCTCAAACGAGCTCTCGACGCGATCGACACCTGCATTGCGTTCAAGGCTGTGCAGCAGTGGTCGTTCAACTCGGCGTTAGGGGTGCAACCGGGGCCATTGCCGTAGTTCAAAACGTTGGTGGAAATTATTCAATGCGGCGCAGCACCATCATCGAGTACGCCTCGACCACGACTTCCTCGCCTGCATGCAACTCCTGATGCGAGCGCAAGTCGGGGATGGGCTTGTTCGTGTCGATCACCGTCTCCCACCGATCGCCCCACGGGCAGGTCGGAAGTCGGAACGGCATCGGCTCGAAGTGGGCGTTGAAGAGGAGGTAGAAACTATCGTCGGCGGTCTCTTCGCCGCGAGCGTTCGGCGGAATGCCCTGCCCGCTGAGAAAGACGCCGATGCTGCGGGCGAAGCCGCTGTGCCAATCGTCGTCGGTCATCTGTTCGCCGTCCGGCTTGAACCAGCCGATGTCGCTGACGTCAGCGCCGCGCAGCGGCCGGCCGTAAAACCAGCGCCGGCGCTGAAACACGGCATGTTCGCGGCGAAACTCGATGATGCGCGTCACGAACGCGAACAACCCATCGTCGACGTGCTCCCAGTCGAACCATGAAATCTCATTGTCCTGGCAGTACGCGTTGTTGTTGCCGTGCTGCGTGCGGCCGATCTCATCGCCGCCGCAGATCATCGGAACGCCCACCGACAGCACGAGCGTCGTCAGAAAGTTCCGTTGCTGCCGCGCCCGCAGCGCGTTGATCGCTTCATCGTCCGTCGGCCCCTCGGCGCCGCAATTCCACGAGCGATTGTCGTTCGCGCCGTCGTTGTTGTTCTCGCCATTCGCCTCGTTGTGCTTCTCGTTGTAGGAGACGAGATCGCGCAGCGTGAAGCCGTCATGCGCCGTGATGAAGTTGATCGACGCGTACGGACGGCGTCCCGTCCAGGCGTACAAATCCGAGCTGCCCGTGAGCCGATTCGCGAATTCGCCGAGGGTCTGATCCGTCCCGCGCCAGTAATCGCGGACCGAGTCGCGATACTTGCCGTTCCACTCCGACCACAGCGATGGAAAGTTGCCGACCTGATAGCCGCCTTCGCCGACGTCCCACGGCTCGGCGATCAGCTTCACCTGCGAGAGCACCGGATCCTGCTGGATGATGTCGAAGAATGCACTGAGGCGATCGACGTCGTGCAGCTCGCGCGCGAGCGTCGACGCCAGATCGAAACGAAACCCGTCCACGTGCATCTCCAGGTGCCAGTAGCGCAGCGAATCCATGATCAGTTGGAGCACGTGCGGATGCCGCATGTTCAGACTGTTGCCCGTGCCTGTGTAATCCATGTAATAGCGCTGATCGCCGGGCGTCAGCCGGTAGTACGCGGCGTTGTCGATGCCCTTCATCGAAAGCATCGGCCCGAGGTGATTCCCCTCGGCCGTGTGGTTGTAGACGACGTCGAGGATGACTTCGATCCCCTCGGCGTGCAGCGTCTTCACCATCTGCTTGAACTCCTGCACCTGCTGCCCGGTCTGCCCGCCCGACGAGTAGTCGTTGTGCGCCGCCAGATAGCTGATCGAGTTGTAGCCCCAGTAGTTGCGCAGCCCGCGCTGGAGCAGCAGCGAGTCGTGAATGAACTGATGGACGGGGAGCAACTCGACCGCCGTGATGCCCAGCGTCTTCAGATGCTTGATGGCCGCCGGATGCGCGAGCCCGGCATACGTTCCGCGCTGATTCTCCGGCACCTCGGGATGCCGCTGCGTGAAGCCTTTGACGTGGACTTCGTAGATGATCGTCTCGTGCCACGGCGTGCGCGGATAGCGATCGCTCGACCAGTCGAAGTACGGATTCGCCACCACCGACTTCGGCATGAACGGCGCCGAGTCGGCGTCGTTCTTCCCGTCAGGATTATCGAAGAAGTGTCCGAAGACCGCTTCGTCCCATCGCACCTCTCCCTCGACCGCTTTCCCATACGGATCGAGCAGTAGCTTCGCTGGGTTGCAGCGAACACCGCCAGCCGGTTCCCACGGCCCATGAACGCGAAATCCGTAGCGCTGCCCGGGATCGACGTTGGGAACGTACCCGTGCCAGATGAAGCCGGTCATCTCCGGCAGGTCGACGCAAGTCTGTTTCCCGTCATCGTCGAAAAAGCAAAGTTCGACGCGCGTGGCGGGCTCGGAGAAGACGGAAAAGTTGGTGCCGGCGCCGTCGTACGTGGCACCGAGCGGGTAGGGCGTTCCCGGCCAAACCTTCACCGTGGAATCACTGCGCTTCTCCCGGACCATGCGCCGAGCAAACGGCAAAGGGTGTGCCACGGGCGTCGTTGTCATCCAGAGCCGCCGCAGCCGCGTAGGCGCGGCCGGAGCGGCGGAGGACGGCGAAGGATCCCCGGCTGGTAACAACGGCCGGGTGGCGGCGATTAGCAACCACCTCCCATCCG
>DATART010000195.1:0-2405 GCA_036264035.1 Thermoanaerobaculia bacterium
TTGAGCCATCCCTTCTGTTGGATGAAGTAGAGGAAGAGGAGCCGCGACAGGAGCAGCAGGGCCTGACCGTCGGCGGCATCCTTCTGCTCGAACGTAGCGGTGCGAATCGCTTTCGAGACATCGCCGACCGCGCGGCGGAAGCGCTCGAAGAACTGGCGCGTCAGCGACTCGCGGTCGAGGGCGCGGTCGAAGATGCGGGCGGGATCGCCGCCGCTGGCGAGCAGGTTCAGGCGATCGAGCGCGTGGGCGGTGGGGTGATCGAGATCGACGTCGAGCCGGCGCGGCTCGCGGCGCGCGGAGAGATCGTGAATCGTCAACTGACGCGGCGTCACGCCGATCGCGACCGGCTTGACCAGCGCGTTGTACCACGCCAGCGAGCGGAGAAACGCGGTGATCGCGTCCTCCTCCGGCAGCTGATTCGCGCTGATCACATAGAGGTCGAGATTCGGCGTCCGCGAGGCCAACTGCAGCATCACTTCGCCGTTCCAGCCGATCTCGATTCCGGCGCGGCGCCAGTCGGCGGCGGCGATCGTGATCGGAGCAACGTCGTATCCGAGGTCGCGAAGAAGGGTGAAGACGTCCCCATCGCGCAGGTGCGCCGAAGTGATCACACCGCACCTCGGGATACACTGCGCGCGCCGACATGCCGATACGCTGGGCGTACCTCAAGCGCGTGCTCGCGGGCGCGATCTTCGGCCTCTACATCGCCAACCTGCTGTATTTCCTCAACCCGCAGATCGACATCACGCCCGGCCGCCTGGCAACCGTAACCATCGTCTACGGCCTCATTTGCGGTTTGCTTTTCGGATCGGTGCTGTGGCTGCTGCGCGCGCTCCGCGTACGACTCTTCGGGAAACCGGAAACGCACGGCGGCTTCCGGCCACACGGCTTCGGCTTCGTCGTCCTCGCGGCATTCCTCGCAGCGGCGATCTACTGGATGCACCTGGAGGTGTTCCGGATCTATCTGCCGGTCGACGCGATCCGCGTGCTGTCCAAGGCCACGAACCTCATCACCGGCACAGCATTCGCGCTGCTGTTGATCTGGTTCGCGGAGCGCAACGCGGACCGGCGCACGTCGCGAATCCTGTTCGTCACCGGCGTCGTGCTGATCGCCGCGTCGTCGTTCTTCCTCTATCAGCGCCGCGATCGCTATCGCACGGAGACGCAGGCGGCCGTCGTTGCCGACATCGGAACCGTTGCGGGCCAGCGTCCGGTGATCGTCGTCGGAATCCGCAATCTGCCGTACGACTGGATCCTGACGATGGCCGGCGAAGGGTCGCTCCCGTTCTTCGATCAGGCGCGGACCCGCGGATACCTCACGCGCTTGGAACCCTTCCCGACGATGAGTCCGAAGTCGATCTGGGCCTCCGTCGCCACCGGCAAACTTCCGTTTCGCCACGGCGTTACCGGACGGCTCGGCTACTCCACTCCGCTCAATCGTCCCGGCGAACGATTTCTGATCGTGCCGGGCGGCGTCGGATTCAAAGCGTGGGGATTGATCCCGCCGGTCACGCGCGTTTCGACGCCGCTGCCCGCGGGACTCTCGCTCCCGCTCTGGACCTTGTTCGAACGCGTCGGCCTGCACGCGGCGGTGATCGGCTGGCCGTGGTCGGAGCCTATCGGCGCGTCGCGGCTCGTCACCGACCGCTACTTCGACACTGCGCCGCGCAAGATCACCGAAGCGATTCCGCCGCAGTTCGCCGCCGAAATCGCGAAGCTCGAAACGACTCCGCCCGATTCGGAGACGCAGCGTTTCAACGGAACCGGCACGGCGCGGCAGCGGATCGTGAACGGCCTCGCCGCGGATCTGACGTCGATGGCCATTTTGCGCACGTCCGCGCCGTCGTTCCCGCTCACGATCTGCACGCTCGGCGGATTCGAACAGGCGCAGCGCGCCATCCACATCTTCAGCGACGACCTGCCGCCGCGCTCGAATGTGAAAGGGCTCGTGCTGCGCGCGTACGCGGAGCAGCTCGACCGCATGCTGGCCTCGCTGGCCCGCGACTATCCCGATCACATGATCGTCGTGGTATCGCCGTCGGGCCCCGTGCCGCCGCAGCTTCCCACGACGCCGTACGCGCTGCTGCACGATTTCATCGATCCGGCCGATCCGAGCGCCGACGACGGCTTCGTCATCATTTATGGCAAGGGAGTGGTTCACATCGACAAGCCGCGTTCCGCGCAGGCCGTCGATGTTGTGCCGACGGTGCTCTACATCGCCGGACTGCCGGTCGGCCGTGACATGGATGGCAGCGTCCTCTCCGAAGCGTTTTCGGAGGAGTTGCTGCGATCGAATCCGCTGTCGCTCGTGCAGACCTACGAGGCGCAGCAACTGGTGGTGAGGCGAAGCGGGACGTAGCACGGGTTCTCCTTTCGGGGTGTGGGGAGTGGGGAGTGGGAGCTCG
>DATART010000263.1:0-8285 GCA_036264035.1 Thermoanaerobaculia bacterium
CATCTTTCAGATCCTCGAGTTCAACCAGTTCAACACCGGTTCTGTGCACCAGATGTTTCAGGCGGCGGCAGGTCTGCGCGAACGCGGACATGACGTGACGATCGTCAGCCGGCCGGACGCAGTGCTCGCGGCAAAGGCGGCCGAGGCGAATGTGACGTTCGTCGGGCTGCCGATGAGTCACCAGTTCGACTTCATCAGCGCCTGGAAGCTCGGCAAGCTGTTTCGCGAGAGGAAGCCCGACGCCGTGCACGTGCACAAAGGCGTCGCGCATTCACTCGCGCTCGCGGCGACGTTCGTGCAGCCGGTGCGCGCGTTTGTCGTCAATCGCGGCGTGTCGTTTCCGCTCGATATCTGGAATCGCATGAAGTACCGGACGCGGCGCGTGTCGCGCGTGGTGACGGTGTGCGAGCAGATCAAGGATGTGATCGTTTCCAGCGGCGGACTTCCGCCGGAGAAAGTGGTCGTGATCTACGCGGGGACGGACGTCGCGCTGTTCGATCCTGACAAATGGGATGCGCGGGCGTTCCGGCGCGAGAAAGGGATTGCCGATGATCGCTTTCTCATCGCGCAGGTCGGCGTGCGCGAGTGGAAAGGGTGGAAGGAGTTGATCGACGCTCTCGTCGCCATCCTGCCAACGCATCCGCAGGCCCATCTGGCGCTGATCGGCTGCCGGAACACGAGTGAACACGCTGAGGTGAGCGACTATGCGAGTGCTCGCGGCGCCGCGTCGCACGTGACGGCTGTCGAGTACCGCGATGACATGCCGAACGTTTTCGCATCATGCGATCTGGTCGTCGACGCGTCATTCGCCGGCACCGGAATCACCGGCACGATCCGCGAGGCGATGGCGATGCGCAAACCGGTCATCGCAACGGATTGCGGCGGAAATCGCGAGCTCGTCTTATCGCCCGAAGTCGGGTGGTTGATTCCGGCGAAAGAAGTGGCGCCGCTGGCGCGCGCGATCGCCGAAGTGATCGATGATGAGCCGCGCCGCGTGCGCGTTGCGGCAAATGCCCGCGAACACGTAGTGCGCGGATTTTCCAAGGAGCTGCGGATTGCGCGGTTGGAAGAGCTTTACCGCACGATCTGAAAGGTGTGGCGTGCGAGTGAACGCGCTTAGGCCGTCGGCGAAGCCGGCGTAAGAACCGTAGCCCCCACGTTCACGTGGGGGTTACTAGATTCGTTCGTCATGTGAGCCCGTCTTGACGGGCGAGAGAAAGCTTTCTTTCGCCCGCTCAAGCGGGCTCGCCAAGCGGCTCCATTCGCTGACCCACGGTTGAAACCGTGGGCTACGGTTCTTATGCCGGCTACGCCGGCGCGATAGGAGCGCTGACGAGACTCAGTGTTCAGGCCAAGCATCGTCAACGTGCGCTGCCGTTTGAACGCAACTGTTGGCGGAGCCTGGGCAACCAACGCCGCGGGCCGTGCCCGCTAGAACCCGCCCGACATGTACTTCCACTGCACGATCTTCTCGTTGATCTCGCGCAGGCGGCGGCTGATCATCCGGCAGAGAAGATTCAGGAACTGCAGCGACGCGTGCGGGTCCATCGAGAGGATCTCGTTCAGCGTGGCGCGGTCGATCGATAGCACCGTGGCGTCACCGTCGTGCGCTTTCGCGTCAGCGGAGCGCACCTTGTCGTCGATCAGCGCCATCTCGCCGAAGAAGTCGCCGCGGTCGAGCACCGCCAGCGCTTCCTCGCCCACGCCGGGGATGAATTTCGAGATGCGCACCCGGCCGTCGAGCACGATGTAGAGCTTCTCCCCCTTCTCCCCCTCGCGAAAAACCATCGAACCTTCGCGGAATCGCTCCTCGCTGGAGAATGTCGCCAGCAGCTTCATTTCACCCGCGGAGAGACCGCGCTCTTTGAAGAGATCGACCTTGTCTTCGGACTTGACGGTGACCTGCTGCATCTCGCGCGTCCCCTCGACGCGCTTCCGCCCCTGGCCCTTCTTCGCATCCTCCTGGAAAAACAGCTTGAGCTGGTCGTTGGCGTCGCGCACTTTTTCGGTGAGCGAGCGCCAGAAGGCCCAATGCAGGCCGACGGCGAGCTGCTTGTCTTCGTCCATGAGCTGATCGAGCGCGCTGAACGAGAAGGTGAAGCAGGTCGACGGAACGACCGCCACCGCATCGCTGGAGCGATGCGTGCGGTCGATGAAATTCATCTCGCCGAAGATCGTCCCCGGCGTGAGCGACCCGAGGATCTGCGGACCGAAGGGCGTGTCCTTCCGGATTTCGATGCGGCCGTCCTTGACGACGTAGAAATCCATCGAACGATCTTCCTCGCGGAAGACGTGACCGCCCTCTTCGAGCGCCTGCACGTGCGCGAACTTGGACAGCCGGATGAGATGCTCGTCCTGGATGTGCTGAAACACGGCCAGCGCGCGCAGGTCGGCGGCCATGGTGATGAGGTTGTCGCGCGTCTCGGCGTCGCGCGTGATCTTCTGGATGATCTCGCGCAGCCCTTTCTTCGATTCGACTTTGAAGAGATTGTCCTTGCGCAGCTCCAGGCGTTCCGTGCAGAGCTGCAACTGCTCGACGCGCTGCTTGATGCGCGCGTTCAGTTCCTTCGTCTCGATGTTCTCCATCCGCTTGAGGGTGTTGATCATGCGCCGCACCGGCTCGGTGCTCTCGCCCTTCTGATCGGTGGAGAGGAGAAACGCGTCGACGAAATCCTCCATGGCGCGATCGAAGTTGCGCAGCTCGAATTCGACGCGGCCGGAAATCTCGGCCAGCCCGCGGTCGAACGGATTGAGCTTCCGTGCTTTGACGATCTCGTCGTGCGCGGCATCCCACTCGCCTTGCGAGTAGTGGAGCCGGCCGAGGATTTCGTAGGGGCGATAGTTGTTCGGAGTTTTCAGCTTGGCGATCTCGAGCAACTCGATGGCCTTCGATGTCTGGTCCTTGGCCATGTAGTACTGCGCGAGGCCGACGTACTGCGAGGCGTCGACTTCGTCGCGCGCGCGCTGCGCATCCACATCCTGCCGCACCGATTCATACCTCGACGCCTCGGCATTCGACTTGAGATCGCGCGCCCGCGCCAGGTTGATGCGTACGGCCACGGAACCCGGCTTGAGCTTCTCCGCCATCTCGTACAGATGGATGGCCTCGTCGTACATGCCTTGGTCGGCGTAGCGCCGCGCCAGCGCGACGAGATCGTCCGCATCGATGGGAATGCTCCCCTCCGCGGCGACGGTGCGGAAGCGCGTTCTTGCTGGAGAAGTGACCGGAGTCTCGGCCATGGGCGAGCGCATATTATGGACTGCGGAATGTCGAATGTTGAATGTTCAATGGTGAATGTTGAATGGAAGCGCTGGCTGACGATCGGTCTGCTCCTTCATTCAACATTCAACATTCAACATTCAACGTTCGCCGCGGAGCAGGCGGCTTTCCAGCCCGCGCTGCCCGGCTACGACTACTCGTTCCCCCGCGACCACGGCACGCACGACGACTACAAAACCGAGTGGTGGTACTACACGGGCCATCTCGACACCGATGCCGGCAAGCGCTACGGCTTCGAGCTGACGTTCTTCCGCGTCGGCATCGTGCCGCCCGGAACCGATCCGAAGACGCGTTGGGATCTCCGCAATGTGTCGCTCGCGCACTTTGCAATCACCGACGTATCTGCGAACGAGTTTCGCTACTACGAGAAGTTGAACCGCACGTCACCGTTCACTGCCGGCGCGGCGGCGGGAACGCTCGACGTTTTCAACGAAGGGTGGCGCGCGGTCACGCTCGCTGACGGTTCATGGCGGATCATCGGCTACGGCGGCCACGACGCCATCGATCTGGTGATGACGTCGCGCAAAGCACCGGCCATCCACGGCGAGAACGGTATCAGCGTGAAGGCCGAGGGCGCCGGCTACGCGTCGCACTACTATTCGATGACGCGTCTCGAAGTCCGCGGACGCGTGAACGGCGCGAACTGCCACGGCGCCGCCTGGATGGATCACGAGTTCGGCAGCTCCGTACTTCGCGAGAACCAGCAGGGGTGGGATTGGTTTTCCGTCCAGCTCGACAACGACGCGGAACTGATGCTCTACCAGATCCGCCGTAAAGACGGCACGTCCGATCCCGCCTCGTCCGGCTCGCTGATCAGCAGCGAGGGAAACGTCATCCACCTTCGCCGCGAGCAGATCTCAATGACCCCGACCGGCTCGTGGCACTCGAAGAAATCGAACGCGACGTACCCGATGGGCTGGCGCATCGCAGTGCCGTCGTTCGGAATCGCATTGACGCTGCAGCCGGTGATGAAAGACCAGGAGCTCGTCACCAGCAGCGCTACGCGTGTGACGTACTGGGAAGGCGCCGTCGACGCCGCGGGGACATTCGGCAACGTCGCCGTCAATGGTCGCGGATATGTTGAGATGACAGGCTACGAAAGGGCGTTCAGGGCACCATGAATCGGAAATCTAAAATCGATCAACCACAAAGACACAAAGAACAAAGCTCTCCTTGTGTTCTTTGTGTCTCTGTGGTGATTTGCTTTTGAAGTACCGTTGCGCCGAGATTACGCAGATGGACGCAGATTTGTGCTGCGCAGCCGGCGGATCTCCGCCACCAGCTGATCCCTTGCGCTCTTTCCCTTCTGCACGCAGGCGGCGACCTTGGATTGCAGTTCGCGGCGGTCGTCGGCGGAGATCTCCTTTGACGTCAGCACCAGGATCGGGATGCGCGCCGTCGACGGGTGGTCTTTGAGGAGGCCGGCTACTTCGAAGCCGCTCATGCCGGGCATCATGAGGTCGAGGATGATCACGTCGGGCGCGTTTGCTTTGGCGGCGGCGAAGCCGGTCTCGCCGGTGAAGGCACTTTCGATTGTGTAGCCGAGGCGGGTCAGTTCGTCGTCGAGAAGCTCGTGGAGCGACGTGTCGTCGTCGATGAGGAGCAGGCGGGTCTTCGATTGGTCGGCCGCGGTCAATTGGCGGACGCGGCTCAGCAGGCGATCGCGATCGACCGGTTTGACGAAGTAGTCGTCGGCGCCGAGAGCCACGCCGAGGTCGCGTTCGTCGACGCGGGAGATGATCACGACCGGGATGTCGCGGGTGGCGGCGTCGCTCTTGAGCGTCTTGAGGACTTCCCAGCCGTCGATGCCGGGCAGTACGAGGTCGAGGGTGACCGCGATCGGACGGGCTTCGCGCGCGAGACGGATCGCTTCGTCGCCGTGGCGGGCGCGGACGGAGAGATAGCCCGCTGAGTTGAGCGCGGTCGCGATCAGGTCGTAGGCGTGCGCGTCGTCCTCGACGACCAGGACGCGTTCGGCCCGCGGCTCGGACGGTGTGAGCTCCGGCACGCGGCTTACGACCGCGGCGCGCGAATGGGTGGGCAGCGTGAACGAAAACGTGCTGCCCTTTCCGCGATCGCTGTCGACGCGCACCCATCCGCCCTGAAGCTGAACGAACTTTTTCACGAGCGCGAGACCGAGGCCGGTGCCGCCGAACTCGCGCCGCGCCGTGCCGTCGATCTGGCGGAACTCTTCGAAGATCACATCGTGATTTTTCGGATCGATGCCGATGCCCTCGTCGCGGACTGAGATGGTGATCGTCTCGCCGACGTGCATCGCCCGAATCGTGATCGGCGACCCGGCGGGCGAAAACTTCATCGCGTTCGACAGCAGGTTGTAGAGGATCTGCTTGAACTTGGCGAGATCGGTCTCGATCGGCGGGAGGTTCGCGTCGGCTTCGACGACGAAGGTCGGCATTTTGGTTTTGGCCATGCCGCGCATGACCGTGCAGACGCTCTCGATGACCGGCCGAACTTCGAACGTCTCCGCGAAGACCTCCATCTTCCCCGCCTCGATTTTCGAGAGGTCGAGGATGTCGTTGATGATGCCGAGAAGGTGCTGGCCCGAGGTGAGGATGTGGCGGAGGAAACTGACGTGTTTCGGATCGATCGTGCCGTGCAGGCGCTCGATGAGGATTTCCGAGAAGCCGATGATTGAATTCATCGGCGTGCGCAGCTCGTGGCTCATGTTCGCCAGGAACTGGCTCTTCAGCCGGTCGGCCTCCTGAATGCGGCGGCTGGCATCTTCCAGTTCGTCGCCGCGCCGCTGCAACTCCGCGGTGAGCCGCGTCAGCTCGGCCAGCTCGCGGGCCTGCTCGTTTTCAAGTTGACGGATGACCAGCCGCTTCTGCTGCAGGTTCGCGATGCCGGCCAGAAAAAAGAATGACGCGCCGAACAGGAAGAGCATCCGCGCCGAAGCGAGGAGCAGGACGTCGTTGACGAACGACGCCTGTCCCATCGCCACCAGCATACCCACGTACGCCACGGCGTTGACGATGCTGACGACGTACGCCGCACGCTTACCGACCGCGAACGCCGTCGATGCGGCCGTGGCGAGATACCAGATGAACCAGGGACTCCCGCTGCCGCCGGTGGAGTAGATGCCGAGCGTGACGAGCAGAATGTCGGTGGCAATCCAGATCGGATTCAGGATCTGCCGCGAGATTCCGCGCCGGAAGAGCGTGTACATCGCCGCCGCACAGGTCAACGAAATCAGCCAGACCGCTGCGGTCGCGCGGAAATCGAGGATGAAGACGCCGAGCGCGTGACCGGCCAGCGCGGTCAGAAACGCGGCGGTGTAGACGAGCGGATGGCTCTTCTGCACTGCGAGATCGAAGCGCAGCACGCTCTCGCGATCGGATGGCATAGGGATGGAGGGAAGTGTACGCCGGAACCGTGGGAGCCGTTGACCTTCTCAGCACTCCCGAGCCTCACCAGCACAGACAAGAGTGTCTGTGACCAGACGTGTCCAAATTAGCAAAATGCCGTCGCCGGAGGCGACTCGTACGGTAGCCGGTGGTCCGAGCGAAGCGAGCGACCACCGGAAACATCGGAGCGGAGACATTTCTCGACCCCGGCCGGGGTCGCGTATCAAATACCAACCGGCGTGAATTGCCTCCGCGACCGCTGCCGCGGTCGGAAAATTTCGACGCGATCGATGACCGGTGGTCGCGCGCTTCGCTCGGACCACCGGCTACCGTACGAGCCACCTCCGGTGGCTTTGTGCCGCTTCGCGGCGGCCCTGCAGCAATCCACACTGCGCGACGCCGGCTAATTTGGACACGTCTGCGGCACAGACACTCTTGTCTGTGCTTTCGCAAGGTGCACTGCCGGACGTTTATCTCACCGGAACGGGAACGCCGTCCTCACGCAACCCTTCGACATGCATCTCGATCGCGGCATGCATGTTCGTTTCTGCAGCGATCCACGTCGCGCCGGTCGCGGCGCAGCCGGGCAGATCGGGCGAATACGCTGAGAAATTCGCTCCGGCGTCTTCGATGATGATGAGGAATCGGTGCAGCGTCATCGGCGATCAGTTTACGTACAATCCGCGCCCGCATGTGGGGAATCGAAGAGACCGAAATCGGACTCATCGTCGTTCCGCCTTCGCTGCCAGACGGATTCGCGCTTTTCTACACGACCGCCGATTTCGACGGACGCTTGAGAGAAGGCGCCGCGGCGCGGCTGATGCGCATCGTCCGCGAGCGATTCGGGATCGATGCGGCGCTTGCTACGTGTACCCAGGTTCACGGCCGAAACGTCGTGCGCGCGCAGACGGGCGGCGAGTGCGATTCGTGCGACGGGCTTTGGTCCTCCGACCGCGGCGCGGCCCTCGGCATCAAAGTCGCGGACTGCCTTCCGGTCACCATCGCCGACATGCCGCGCAGTGTCATCGCGAACGTCCATTCCGGCTGGCGCGGTGCGGTGCAGAAGATTGCGGCGGAGGCGATCGATGTTATCGGCGGAGTAAGTCCTGCTGCGCAGGCGTGGCTCGGACCATCGATTCGCGTTTGCTGCTTCGAAGTCGGCGAGGAGGTCGTCGACCAGTTTCGGGATGCGTATGCCGAGGCGGATTTGTTCGTCGATCGCGGCGGCGCGAAGCCTCATATCGATCTGCCACGGCTCACGGCCGCGCTTCTGATCGAGCGCGGAATGCAGGCGCAGAACATTCACGACTCCGGCCTCTGTACGCGCTGTGACGGCTCGATCTTTCACTCCTACCGCCGCGATGCCAAGCGAGGTGGACGAAACCTTGCAGTTGCGGCGCATTAGCTTGACCACGTTCAAAGCACGTCTACCGCGCCGCCGCACCATCTTTCAGGTGATTTCGATCTCCGTGGTGGTCGTGCTCGTACTGATCGCGATCCTTGCGCTCTACGTTTACAAACAGTCCGTCGGGAAGTTCGAGATCCGGCGCCTCTCGTTGCCGACGCGCATCTTCACCGACTTCACTCCACTGCGCAGCGGTGTCGTCCTCGGGCCCGACGATCTCGCCGAGAGACTCAAT
>DATART010000295.1:0-5926 GCA_036264035.1 Thermoanaerobaculia bacterium
CGCGTAGCAGGTCACATAGAGGATGCCGATGCCCGCGCCGTCGATCGCATCCGCGGTGATGCCGTATTTCGACGCGATCGCGGCGCTGACGAGCAGCAGCGCGATGCCGATGCCGATCCCGATCGCGACCGCCAGCCATCCGCCCTTCGGCATCGACTGGACCGCGTAGACCGCCGCGAGCACGAGCGCGATGCCGGCGAGCCACGCGAAGACGTTGATCGCCGCCGGGGTCCAATCGACGCGCCGCAGCTCCTCGATTTTGCCCGGCACTTCGGGCTCGTAGTGATCCCACAGCGTCCGCTTCACGATGAGGATCGCGATGACGATGACGGCGAAGACGAACGTCGCGTACATGTCAGAGCGTCTTCAGGTACTCGAGCAGCGCGTCCTTCTGATCGGGCGGAAGGTCCGTGCCCCAATCGTGTCCGCCGTTGCCGTTCGAGCGCAGTTGGACGTCATACGGCGTGGCCACGCGGATTACTTCATCCCAGGTCGCGCCGACGCGCGCGGCCTGCGCGGGTAGCGAAACGAAGCCGAGGTCGAGCGGATCGTAGACGTCGTAGCCGCGGAAAAACATTTGCGGCCGTTGTGCGGGCGGCGTTAGCAGATCGCGCAGCGACGGCACGGAACCGTTGTGCAGATACGGAGCGCGCAGCCAGATGCCGTCGAGGAAGGCGCGAATGTAGCCGGTCGGATTCGCCTCAACCAGGCCGGGACGGATGATGCCGAAGCTCCTCACCGCGTTGTTCGCGCGGATGGCGGCGTCCTTGTTCCAGCTCTTCACGCGCTCGATGTCCGTCCCGAGGGTTTTGTGCGTCACCGGATCGACCTCGGTGAGCGGCATGACCGTTCCGGCGGTGGCGCTGCCGTGGCAACGCGCGCAGTGCTGGTCGAAGATTGTCTTGCCGCTCGCCGCCTTCGCCGGATCGATTGGATACGGATATTTCGGCGGCGGGTAGTTGCTCAGATAGTTTTCGAGCCAGTCGATCTCATTGAGGAAGATCTGATTGCTCGGCGGCGCGGCGCCGACAAGGCCGAGCGACGAGTCGATGATCACCGAGCGCGCGTTGCAACTGTCGCCGGCGAAGTTCATCCGCGTGTTGGCCACAGGAGTCGGGCCGCAGGTTGGCGTGGCCACGAACGGACCGCGGTTGTACTTCTTCAGGTTCCAGATCGACGGCATGTCGGTCGGACCGAGCGTGTCGTCGAGCGGCGCCGTCGTGAGGAAGTACTTGGTCAGGTTCATCGCATCATCGCGGCCGCGGCCACAATCGGGCCACTGCTGCGGCGGCTGATGGATGAAAATCCAGGCGAACTTCTTTTCGCGTTCGATCAGGCGCTGCTTCGTGATCGGGATGAGGATGTAGCGGTAGATCAGGCTGTCGATGAACGTGAAGTCTTTCGGCTTGACCAGATCGATCTCCGTCATCAACCGGTCGGCGTTGAAGCGCGGATCTTTGGCGCAATCGATGAGGAAGCGGAACATCTCATCGAGGTTGAAAGTGTGATTCGGAGCGGTGGGGTAGTAGATCGGATTCTCGCCCGGCTTGCTACGGAAGCTGGCCACGTGACATGCCGCGCAACTCTGCGCCACGCGCTTGAAGCCGATGACCTTCGACGTGAATCCGACCGGCAGTTCGTGACCCTGCTCCCAGCCGAAACCGAAGGCGCGGTAGCCGCCGGCGCCGGGCGGCTTGCCAAGCTGACCGGGAAGCTTGTCGGGGAAGACCTGCGGCAGCACGTACATGATCCAGTACGGAATTCCGGCGTCGCGCTCGCCGCCAATAGAGCCGTACATGAAGCGGACGTCCTCGGCGGAATGGCCGTTTTCGGCCTGCCAGACCTGCTCCGGCTCTTCGCGAAAGAACTCGTACCAGACGAACCAGGCGCCGAGCGAGAGGATGATGACCAGAACGATCAGCGTCGTCATGAGCCATCGGGGAATCGGTTTGATTTCGATGATCATGGCGATCCTCAGAACGTCTTCAGATATTCGACGAGCGCGTCCTTGTCGGCGGCCGGCAGCGTCGTTCCGTACGCGGGTCCTTCGTGTCCCCAATTTCCGTTGGCGATGAGGCGCGTGTCGAACGGGAAGTAAATGCGGCCGTCGCTCGCGCGCAGCTGCCAGACGAAGCCGACGTTCACTGGGTCGTAGTTGTCGTTTCCTCGGTAGAAGCCTTGCGGCCGGTGCGTCGGTGCGCTCGGCGACGACGGTTCTAGCAACAGCCGCAGCGTCGGAACGGAGCCGTTGTGCAGATACGGCGCACGGAGCCAGATGCCGTCGAGCGGCAGATTCGCGTAGCCGTACGTTTTGCGGAAGTGCTTGAAGCGATACGGCGCGCCGGAGTAGAGCTGCCCTTGATTCGCGGCCAGATCGTAAGTGTAGGAGTTGAGGCGATAGGTGTCCGTCTTCAGTGAGCTCGGAGTTCCGTCATCGATCGGCTTGACGGATCCAACGCAGTTGCCGGTCGGGACGTTCGTTCCCTGGCTCTCGCATTGCGCGATGTAAACCGACTGGGCGGAGGGGCGGCACGGCGCCGAGAAATCGCGCCCGTTCGTCCCATGGCAGTTCAGGCAATACGTTTTGTAGACAGCCTGGCCGCGCGTCGCCTTCGCGTTATCGATCGCCCACTCCTTCGGCCACGGGGCAGGCTCTTTCGTGAGCAGCCACTTCTGCAGGCGGCCGATGGCGTCGAGATCGATCGTGGCCGGCGTGGTACCGGTGCCGAATGCGGCGCTCTTGTTGCGCTCATCGACGCGGCAGTTGTTGCCATCCCAATGCAGTTGCATCCCTTCGCGCTGATCCTGCATCCAGATGGATGGGAAGTCGGCGGCGCCGCGCAACTCGCCGGGCGACGTCGTCTCCATCGCGCGGAACGGATAGTTGAACAATGCTTTGGCGGAGTTGAACGTATCGACGCGGCCGGGCCCCCAGCTCTTTGGATCCATCGGCAGGAAACGATTGGCAAGCATGAGCAGCCGGTCGCGCATGAGCGAGATGGCGATCGGATAGATGACGTACTTGTCGATCGGGCTCAGACCGCCGGCCTGGCGCTCGATCTCCGGGACGATGTCGTTCGCATCGAAGCGTTCGTCCGAGGCGATGGTGCAGAGGAAGACTTCGAACTGACCGAGATCGAATCGCGCTGCCGGCATGCCGAGGTAGAGACGCGTCTCGCCCGCGACGCGAACGGTGCTGTGATGGCACACCGCGCAATTCACGAACACGCGATCGATGCCCATGTTGTGACCGCGCTGGACGCCGACCGGCAGATCCTTCGTCGTTCCGTCGGCGTTCTTTTCGTAGAACATCCCGAACGACTCGTAGCCCGCGCCGCCGGTTTTCGGCAGCTTGTCCTTGAAGACGACCGGCAGCGCTTTCCAGATCCAGTACGGGAATCCGGACGACTCGTAGCCGCCGGTCGAGCCGTACTTGAAGTGCTCTTCGATGTTCGCGTACGTGACTGCGCGGTTCGGAAGAAAGCGCAGCGCGGCCCAGACGGCGATCAGCAGCGGGATGCCGATGACGATCGCCAGCAGGACGCTGTAGCGCCGGTGCCAGTAGTCTTCGCGTTCCATCGCGTGCGTCGCTTACGCGGCGAATTGCAGAGCGAAATGGATGGTCGGCTTGTTGTCCCAGTAAACCTTGCCGAGGTACGTGTTCGGCGCGATCAGGCGGATTTCGTCGCGTACGCGTTCGGCGACGATCGACGTCTTCGAGTAGTCGAGGACGATGCACGGTTTCCCGTCGGCCAGACTCTTGTCCTCGTACACCTCGGCCACGATTTCCGGGATGCCGAACGAGGTGATGCGGTTGCGCAGCGTGCCGTGCGGGCCGTCGAACGTCTTACCCTGCCACGCGAAGTGGTGGACCAGCCAGGCGATTTCCTTCGACACCGGCTTTCCCGTGTCGACGAGGGCGGTGCCGTTGGCAGGACCGTTCGGGATCGGGCCGGCGGGACTCTTGCCGAAAAGTGCATCGAGATCGGCCGCGGACATGTTGAGAAGTTGATTCACGTCATACGGAGGCATGGAGATTCTCCTTTTTTTTAGATGGTGACCGCCTGCGGCTTTTCGTTACAGATGTACGCATCAGAATGTCTTCAATAATTCGATGAGATCGCGCTTGTCCTTCTCCGGCAGCTTCGTACCGAACTCGTGGCCTTTGTCTTCGATGAAATCGGGACATTTGTTCGCGGCGATGAGGGCCGGAACGGTCAGCTTCAGGCGCGCGGCGGCCTGCGCGTCGTTCATGTTTTGATCGCGGATCTCGGCCAGAGCCTGCACCACGGCTACGAGCGCCTTCGTGACGGTCACCCTTCCGGCAACCGGATCCGAGGGCGAAATGCCGGCGCCATCGAGGTCGAGATTGGAGATCAGGTTGATCGGCGTCCCTTGCGGAATCGGCCCGAGGAGGATGTCGCCGGTGCTTGTAATTGCCTTCGGATCGACTGCCTGGATCGCCTCGACGATCGGCGGCACCAGGTTGCCGTTCGCATCGAAGGCCTTTGGATCGAGGCCCTTGAGTATTGTCGCCAAGCCCGGCGCCAGCTTCGGAATGATCGTAGGCGCGAGGCTGATGTACGACGCGGGGATGCTCAGGTAGCTTTTCGCCGTCGTCCGCCAGATGGCGTTCTTCCGCGGCTTGAGCATCAACATCTTCTCGATGCCGTCTTCGAACGCATTCATCCGCCCGTCCAGCGTCGAGTCGACAGGCTGGTCGCCCATCATGTTGTTGTGCAGGTATGGAGCGCTGCTCCAGAGGCTGATGAGCGATGGCGGCCGGTAATAACCGGGACCGTTGCCTTGCATCTGAAACTGGAATTGCGTGTTGTCGATCGGATTGGTCAGCGTCAGAGGTCCGATCTGCGGGCGCGTCTTGTACGTTTCCGAGGAGAAGTTATCCCAGATGTGGCCTCGCATGGCGTTCGTGGCCGCGGCGCGCGTGGCGTTCGTGCCGATGAGCGTGACCGGGCGCGGGATTTCATCGCCGAGGAAGTTGTCCGTGAAGAAATCGGGATCATTGACGTGCTGGCGGTACCACGCCTTCGCCGCTTCCGATCCCGGCGTTGCGTTCGGGTCCATCGGTTTCTTGCTCGAGTGGCAGCCGGCGCAGTTCTCGGCAAAGACGCGTCTGCCGTTTGCAAGCGTGGCCGCGTCCGCGGTCAGATACTTCGCGCTGTTCGGGGCATCCTTCAGCAGCAGAGGCTTCGCCACTTTGATGAGATAGTGGCCGAGATCGTGGGCGCGCTCCTCGCTCCAGTTCCACGCCGCCGAGGTTTGCTGCAGCGTCTTCACCGGGATAGGAGTCTGACCGACGCCGCCGACCAGCGGGATGAAGTGCTTCTGCCACTGCGGCCACGCTTCGCCGATGTTCAGGTAGACGCGGCTGAGAGCTCCGAAGATGCCGACGGAGTCATCGCCTTGTTTGAGCACGCGCGGGATCGTCAAGCCGTTCTTGATGTCGTCCTGGATATGGAGAAGATCGAGCGCCCCGCCGGTGAGGTACTCCTGATCGGGCGACGTCGGTTTCGTGATCGTCGGCTTCGCGCCTCGGCCGAGACGAGCGCTCAGGTTGTAGATCCCGTTCATCGTGCCGGGGTTGTTTAGATAATCGGTGGCGATGAACGACGTGTCGAGCGCTCCGGCGGGATTGGAGTGAATGAGCTGCCAGACGAAGCTCTGCTCATTCTTCGGGTTCGGCGGAACGAAGACCTCCCATACCTTCAGATACTGCGCGCCGACGAAGTCGTTCAGATTCGCCCACTTCGGATTCTCGGCGTCGGCAGGCGGCCGGACTGGGTCGACACTGACGTGGCAGAACGCGCAGGCCATCCCCACGACGTAAGGACGGACGAGGGCCGGATCGGTGTAGTACTTCTGGTTTTCGTAGAAGTCGTGATTGATGCCGTCCTGCTTGTTGACG
>DATART010000305.1:0-3650 GCA_036264035.1 Thermoanaerobaculia bacterium
CCGCGGAGGCGGCCACTGGAAAATGCTCGCGCCGCGCGAGACCTTATGGCGGCCGCCTGCGCGGCCGCCGATCCGTGCGCGCGCCCAGGACCCCGCGCCGAGCGTGGGGCTGCATTGTCGAGCGCGCCTTCGCGCGCAACGGGACACGTGAAGATCGATTGATTTCTTCACAGCCTCTGAGCCGCCGAAAGACGACGACGGATCTCAA
Organism: Thermoanaerobaculia bacterium; assembly: GCA_036264035.1. Taxonomy (GTDB): domain Bacteria; phylum Acidobacteriota; class Thermoanaerobaculia; order Gp7-AA8; family Gp7-AA8; genus JADGNZ01. Next base: position 209 of record DATART010000305.1, read on the forward strand.
GCTTCCCAAACTGCGTTGCATCCAAGTGGGTTTCAGCCGGGGTTGGGCATCTTGAGATCCTTCGCCGTCCGCTGCTCCGGCTTCGCCTGCGCAGCTCCGGCGGCTCTGGATGACAGTGGAGCTAAATCACGATCGTTTCGTGGATCGGCTTGTTCTCCCAGAAGCGGCGGATCGACAGCGGTGTGATGTCGAGGGTGCGGTATTCGCCGTAGTGGAGGAGCTCGGAGAGCGCCAGGCCTGCGGCGGGCGCTTCCATCGCGCCGTGGCCGGAGAAGCCGGTCGCGAAAATCAGGTTGGCGACGTGCGGGTGTTCGCCGAGGACGGCGTTGTGGTCGACGGCGTTCGTGTCGTAGAGGCCGCCCCACATCGACATCAGGCGGCAGCGCTCCATGCCCGGGATGCGCTCCTGCATGTAGTAGTTGATCTGCTCTTCGTAATACTTCGCATCCGGCGTCGTATCGAAGCCGGCGGGCGTATCGGGATCGGCGCGCCCAATCATCAGGTTCGGTCCCTCGGGGCGGAAGTAGACGCCGTTGTCGATGATGGTCATCGGAATGTGCTCGAAGCCGTCGATCGGCGGCATGTTCGTGATGAAGAGCATGCGATTGAGCGGGATGACCGGCGGCAGATCGTCGCCGCCGAGTCCGGAGATCTCGAGGAGTTGGTTCGTCCACGCGCCGGCGGCGACGACGATCCTGCCGCTCTCGATGAATGCGCCGTCCGCCATCTCGACGCCGCGATACTTGCCGTCGACGATACGAATTTTCTTCACCGTCGCGTTCAGACGAAGCTCCGCGCGGCCGTCGAATCCTTCCAGGCCTCGCTCGAAGTAGCCCTGCGCTGCGGCGGATGGATCGAAACTGCCGCACTCCGGTCCGAACACGCCTCCCGCGATCGGTTTCATCTGCAGGATTTCGTTGACCTCGGGATCGATATGGTCGATTCCGGCGCGCAGCCCGGGAACTTTCGCCTCGACTTCAGCGGCGTCGAGAAACTCGATCCTGACACCGTTCTTTGCCCACTCCGCGCCGTACGCTTTCGCGCTTTCGAAATTTTCCTCGTACTGGCAGAAGAGATAGCCGCGCTGATCGAATCCGATCGGGAAGCGCAGCTCGTCCTGAAAGGCGGCCAATTTTTTGATTGAGTAGCTGGTCAGCCGCATGTTGATCGACGTCGTCCAGATGTTGCGGAAGCCGCCGGCGGAAAGAGCCGTGGATCCTTTTGACAGCGCATCCTCGCGCTCCAGCACGAGCACGCGGCCGGGATAACCGAGCTGCGCGAGGTGGTACAGCACGCTCCCGCCGATGATGCCGCCGCCGATGATGATCAGGTCGTAATCGGGCATTCACTCTCCGTAGTGGTCAGTGGCTAGTGGCCGGTGGTCAGGGGAGTCTCTCAGATTCCTGACCACTGACCACTGGCCACTTCAATCATTCCGTTTTCGCCACCACCGCCGCGCACACCCGCGCTGCACCGGCGCGAAGGAGCTCGGCGGCACAGGCGCGGATCGTTGCGCCGGTGGTGCAGACGTCGTCGACGAGCAGGATGCGGGCCGCGGTCACGCGGGGCGATGCGAGAAACGCACCGCGGACGTTGCCGGCGCGCGCGGCGCGAGGCAGTTTCGATTGCGCGGCCAGGTCGCGCGTCTTCGCCAGCAACGACGTTTCGCAGCGGATGCCGAGGCGGCGGGCGAGTGCGCGGGCGAGAAGTTCGGCCTGGTTGTAGCCGCGCCGGCGGATTTTCGCGCGATGCATCGGCACCGGCACGATCGCGTCGAATTCGAGATCGCCGCGCATGCGGACCATTCGCTCGACGAGGTCCGCGAGCGGATCGGCGAAGAAATCGTGGCGGTTGAATTTGAACGCACGCAGCACCGGCTCGAGCGAGCCGCGGTAGCTGCCCCACGCCTCGGTCCAGTCGACCGGCAGCGGATCGGTAAGGCACGGTCCGCAGACGAAATCGGGATCGGGCTCGCCGGCCCACGGGATCGCGCAGAAGCGGCATTTCGACGCCGCGAGCGCCGGCATCGCCGCCCAGCACGGCGCGCAGCACGAGGCCGTCCGATCGCGCCACGGCAGCTCGCCGCTGCAGGCCACGCACGACGCGTGCAGAACGATTCGCGCCGTCTCACGTCCTATGGACGATAACGTTTGCAACACGGCTAGATTGTATGCGGGGTGTGGGGAGTGGGGAGTGGAAGCTACGGCACGAGCATGTCGTCTTCCGCCTTCCACACCCCACTCCCCACATCCCACACCCCATTCCGATATAGTGAGGCTCGCATGAAAAAGACCTTGATTCTCCTCGGATTTACGCTCGTCGCAGCTCTTCCGGTTTTCGCGCAGCACAACGAGATCGACCTGCTCTTCGGCGGCGCGAAAGCGATGAAGACGCTGGCCGGCGGCAAGTCCGATTTCCAGCACGGCTTCGAAGAAATTTCGTACGGGGTCAGCATGGAGCAGGACACGATCTTCAAGATCAAGGTCGGCCGGATGAATGCGAAGACCGCCTTCGCGTCCTCGACCAAGGATGACAAGGGCAATAACATCGTCGTCCCCGGTAACGTCGATCCCAAAGGTCAGATCGATTACTTCGACGCCGTCATCGAATACCGTTTCTCCGAACCGTTCGGATCGACGGGCCTCTTCGCCGGCACCGGTCTCTACCGCCAGAGCGGCAGCAGCACGACCGGCACTCATTTGTCGGAGAGCGATTACGGCTTCGTCGGCGGCGTGAACGGACTCTTCCCGCTCACACGCAACGTCGGCATCAGTGCCGAGGCCGCCTATCACTGGGTCCACTTCTACAATCCGAAACCGCGTTACGCCACGATCGGTGTCGGAGTGCGTTTCGCGTTCTAGGAAGCTCCCCGGGGCACGAGGCTTGCTCCCTCCTTCTTTGAAAAATAAGGAGGATTCATGGCTCAGGAACGAAATCAGAAATCGGGCGGAAGCTCGCGCTCTGCGCGCGATGTGATGACCCCGAATCCGGCTACGGTGTCGGAGAAAGACAGCATTCGTGATGCCGCGCGGATCATGGCCCGCGAAGACACGGGCGTCGTCCCGGTCGTCGACGGCCGCAAGGTCGTCGGTATGGTCACGGACCGCGACATCGTGGTCCGCTTCGTGGCGGAGGGGAAGGATCCGGCCAACGCGAAAGTCAACGAGTGCATGACGAAGTCCGTGCGCTCGGTGAAGGAAGACACGCCGGTCGCCGAGGTGCTGTCGATGATGAGCAGCGCGCAGATCCGGCGCGTGCCGGTGGTGAACGGCAGCAACGAGCTGGTCGGCATCGTCTCGATCGGCGACATCTCCACGGAAACGAATCAGGACAACAAAGTCGGCAAGACGATCGAGCAGATCAGTCAGAGCCCGGCGAACAATTAGCGGGGGGTGGGGAGTAGGGAGTGGGGTGTGGGAGTGGCCTCGCTGGCCATGTCCTG
>DATART010000329.1:0-17852 GCA_036264035.1 Thermoanaerobaculia bacterium
CGCAGACGATTTTCGATGCATTCGGCGGGAGGTTCGGCGTCGGCAGCCGATAGCCGCCGAGCGCGAACTGCGCGCGGCAGCCGTCGGAAACCCACACGCCGGTGGCATCGAAATCCCAGGTTCTGCCGAGGACGCAGAAGCCGTCGCCGAACTGGCGGACGAGCGCGACGCCGTAGCGCGTGTCGACCGGACATTGAACTTTCGCGGCGTCGTGCGACTCGCACGCAAGCGTCGTCACGACCGCCTTCGGTTTTCCGCGAACCGCGAATTCGGCGCGGCAGTTGCCGCTGACCCAGATGCCTTTCGCGTCGTAGCCCCATTGCCGTCCGTAGCCGCAGGCGGCATCGGAAAGCGGGCGAACGATGCGGACGCCGCCCGAGGTGTCGGCGGTGCATTGCGTGCGCTTGCCGTTGGCGGATTCACATGTAACGAGATTGTCGAGCGGCTCGATGACCTTCTTCGGATCGAAGCGCGCGCCGACGATGAACTCTGCGCGGCAGCCCTTCTCGACCCAGATCTGATCGCGCTCGGCATCGTAGCCCCACGTTTCGTTTTCATTGCAAGGGGCGGCGCTGAGCTGCCGCAAGAGGTAGACGCCGCCACCCGGATCGGAAGCCTGGTTCAGATCGGCCGCACACAGCTGGCGGTCGCCTTTCGTCGATTCGCAAACGACGCGGCGGCTGCCCGGAGTCATCGGGCTGTCGCGAAGCATGAAGCGCCCGCGGCAGCCGCGGTCGACCCACACGACGCCCGTCGATACCGTTCCCCACGTCGCGCCTTCGACGCAGCGGCCTTCGCTGATTTCTCCGACCAGTACGAGCACGCCCGCGGTTCCAACGCGGCATTCGCGATAGCCGCCCTGCGGCGACTCGCAAAGCATCTGCGCTTCCATCGATCCGCACAGCAACACGAACAACGACGCCAGCAGAAATCCGCGCATGAGCGATCCTCCGAGGAGGTTAATTCTCGCACGTTGTTGGTGGAGACCTTTTCACGGTTCGAATCAAGTCCTGCCCGATACTTCCGCCAGCTCGCGCAACTCTTTTGCATGCTGCGCGGTCAGCGCGCCGGCGGCGAAGCGCCACGACCAGTTGTCGTGCTCGGCGCCGGGAAGGTTCATACGCGCTTCGCTGCCGAGGTTGAGGATGTCCTGCACGGGGACGATGGCGGCCTCGGCGACGGACGTGTACGCGGCGCGGATCAGGCTCCAGGCAACGTCGCCGGCATCGCGCACGCCGAGGTAGGAGGCGATCGCCTCGCGCTCGACGGCGGTCGCGTTCTCGTACCAGCCGCGCGCGGTGTCGTTGTCGTGCGTGCCGGTGTAGACCACCGTTTTCGGCTCGTAGCAGTGCGGCAGATGCGGACTGTCGGGCTCCTCGAAGGCGAACTGCAGAATCTTCATGCCCGGGACGTCGATGGCCTGCCGCAGCTCATGCACTTCCTTCGTGATGTGTCCGAGATCTTCGGCGACGAGGGGCAGCTCACCGAGAACGTCGCGCAATGCGTCGAAGAGCGCGCGGCCCGGGCCTGGAATCCAGCGGCCGTGAATCGCGGTGGACTCACTGGCCGGGATCTCCCAATAGGCGGCAAAGCCGCGAAAGTGATCGACGCGGACGACGTCGGCGAAGCGGAGCGCGGCGCGGAATCGCGAAACCCACCAGCGAAAGTGCGTGCGGCTAAGGATGTCCCACCGATAAAGCGGATTGCCCCACCGCTGGCCGGTGGCGCTGAAGTAATCGGGCGGCACTCCGGCCACGACGACCGGCTGGCCGCGTTCGTCGAGTTGAAAGATTTCGCGATTGGCCCAGACGTCAGCGCTGTCGCCGGCGACATAGATGGGGATGTCGCCCATGATGCGGATGCCGCGCGCATCAGCGGCCTCGCGCACTGCCGCCCACTGCGCGAAGAACAACCACTGAACGTATTCGTGGAACCGCAACTCATCCGCGAGATCGAGCCGTGCCCGCGCGAGTGCATCGCGATCGCGCGACGCGACATCAGCTCTCCATTCGATCCACGATTTCCCGCCGTGCTGCTCTTTGAGCGCGGCGTAAAGCGTCCAGTCGGGAAGCCAGGCGTTGTCGTGAACGAACGCGGCCAGCGCCTGGCGTTGACCGTCCGAGGCGTGCTCGGAGTAGTGCCCAAACGATTGCCGCAACAACCGCTGCTTGAACTCATGGACGCGATCGAATTCGACGAAATCCTGGGCGAACGACGGAACATCCTCGAGCGCGTCGTGCGGCAGCAATCCGCTTTCGACGAGACGCTGCGGCGAGATCAGCAGCGGATTGCCGGCGTACGACGAGAGGCATCCGTACGGCGAGTTGCCGTAGCCGGGCGCATTGAGCGGCAGCACCTGCCAGACGCGCATCCCCGCGGTCTGCGCCCAGTTGAGAAACGACAGCAACTCGTCGCCGAGATCGCCGATGCCGAATCGTCCAGGAAGGCTGGTCGGATGGAGGAGAACGCCGGCAGTGCGGGTGCTCTGCGCTTCTGTCACCGAGGTATGGGTCATCAATCTGTGTACATCTGCTGATCTGTGTACATCTGCGTCATCTGCGGATCACCCGCGTGCCTCCGGACTGATCGACAACTTTTCGCCGAGTGCGTCGAAGTGTTGCAGCCACCGATTCGCGGCGGATGAGCCATTGCCGGCGTTGGCAGCGATCACCGGCCGCACGGTCTTCTTCAATCGGTAGTAGTCGTTCTGAGGACGGCGGAGATCGACATTGACGCCGGCGTCGCGGACGATCGATACGAGCTTGGCCCAGCTCTCCAGCGTTTCGACGTCGTCGGAATTGCGCGAGAAATCGGCGGCGGCGCGTTCGATGGCAGCGGTCAGCGCCATCAGCGTCGTTTCATCGAGCGACACCTTCTCGTCGCGCGACTCGCGCAGGCGCGACTCCAGCTCGCCCATCGGCACCTCGCCGCTCGCCACCATCCGCCGCAGCTGCATGTTGACGTCGAATTCGGCCGCGGTGCGCAACACCTTCGGCAGCGGAACGCCCAGCGCAGCATGAAAACGCATCAGCGGGTCGTAGCGCTCGTGAAGTTGGTGGAACGCGCTCTCCGCCTCGCTCAGCGTCGTGTCGCAGAGCTGGTTGAGAATGCGGCGCTGTTCGTCGCGGAAGAGGTTGCGGATCGACAGCAGCGGCTCGTTGAAATACTCGTCGAGCACGCGGATGACGGACGAGATGCCGTTGACGCGCAGGTCCTCGCTGAGGTCACGCTTCATGGCGTCGTAATGCTCGGCCAGCGCCGCGGGCCGCACACCGCCGGTCAGCTCCGTCTCGCCGAGGTGGATGACGGAGAATTCGAACGAGGCTTCCTCGCGCGTGATACACGACATGACGGTGATCGAGCCGATGGCCATGCGCGCGCGGCCGGCGCGGAACGATTCGAAATCGTTCTGGCGCACGCGGTAGCAGTACACGCGATCGTCGTGCGCGAAGTTGTCGAAGAGCGACGCGACCGCGTAGTGCGCCGCCACGCGCCGGAGGTCGAGCCGCGTCGGTTTCACTTCCCGTTCGTAAATCTGCCGCGCGTCGCCGTGCTGGGGCAGATTGCTTTTCGCGACGGCGACGCGGCGCAGGAACTCCAGCTCCAGCGTGCGGCCCGAAACCTTTTCCGCGAGCTGGATGACCCGCGCCGCGTAGTGCAGCACCTGCACGGTCTCGATGCCGGAGATGTCGTTGAAGAACCACCCGCAGCTCGTGTACATGAGCATGGCGTTGCGCTGCATCTCCAGCAATTCCAGAATCGTGACGGTGCTGTTCTCACTCGCGGCGTGCTTCGCCAAAAACCGGTCGATGTTGTCGTCGGAGCGATCGAGGACGACATCGATGTAGTCGTCGCGCGCGTCCCACGGATCGTGCAGCACGGCCGCACCGCGCGCCTCGAAGACGGCGATGCATTCGTCGCGCAGCCAGTCGAGCGCGGCGCGCAATGGCGTGCGCCACTGCTGGTTCCAGCCGTCGCCGCTGGTGCTGCAGCCGCAATCGCGCTCCCATCGTCCGAGGCCGTGGCCGCAACTCCACGCGGTGCGTTCGACGATCTCGACCTCGTGCGTCGGCGGGACGTCGGCGAGGAACTGCCCATAGTTCGCGACGCGCGAGAGCTTCTGCTCGTTGATGTAGTCGAGCGCGTACGCGAGGGCCATGTCGCCGTTGTGATGATGATGGCCGTAGGTCTCGCCGTCGGTGGCGATGTTGACGAGCTGCGGATGCGTCCGCCCTTCACCAAACGCGCCCAGGAGCCGATGCGCGAGGTTCTCACCGCGCGCCAGCAGACGCTCGAAGGCGACGGCGCGCGAGATGGGACCGTCGTAGAAAAAGAGGTCGATGGAACGCCCCGACGGAAGGTTGCAGCGATACGGCATCGTCGGATCGATCGCGCCTTTCTGTTCGGTCCAATCGTCCTCGCCGATGGCGCGCCAACGCTTCGCCTGCTGCGGTTCCAGAATCGTGAACGCAATCCCGTCGGCCGCCAGCGCTTCGAGCGAGGCGACGTCGACCGCCGTCTCCGGCAGCCACATCGCCTCCGGCGTTCGTTTGAAACGCTTCTCGAAATCACGGATGCCCCAGCGCACCTGCGTACGCTGGTCGCGCGCGCTCGCGAGCGGCAGGATCATGTGGTTGTACGCCTGCGCGATGGCCGAACCATGACCGCCGAAGCGCTCGCGGCTGACGCGGTCGGCGTCGAGGATGGCGGCGTACGTCTCCGGCTGCCGCTGCTCCAGCCACGACAGCAGCGTGGGACCGAAGTTGAAGCTGATGGCGGCGTAGTTGTTGACGATCTTGACGATGCGCTCGCGCGCGTCCAGGATGCGCGATGACGCATTCGGTCCGTAGCATTCGGCGGTGATGCGCTCGTTCCAGTCGTGATACGGCGCGGCGGAATCCTGCGTCTCCACCGCCTCCAGCCACGGGTTCTCGCGCGGCGGCTGATAGAAATGCCCGTGGATGCAGATGTAGCGGATGCGCATCGTGGCGAGAATATCAGCGGCCGAGCAGCTCCAGTACGCCGCGGAGCGGGATGCGCACCCAGTCGGGGCGATTGTTCATTTCGTACGCGATCTCGTAAAGCGCTTTCTCCAGCAGATGCGCGTCGAGAAGCACTTGCAGCTCTTGACGCGACTGCGGAAGATGCGCGGCATTGCCGCTTTCGGCGAGATACGCGCGCAGATACGTGGCGCTCACCCACCGATACCAGAAGTTCGCGCCGCTCTCCACCGTTGCCGCATCCTCGGCACGGATCACCGAATGCTGCGACTGTCCGAACAGCACGGCATGCGGCGCGTAATGGAAGGAGCGCAGCATGCCGGCGACATCGCGCAAGGCGCTGCGCTTGATGCGGCGCTCGCTCAATGGCCTGGACGGCTCCCCTTCGAAATCGATGATGACGAAATCGTTGCCGGTGTGCAGGATCTGCCCGAGGTGATAGTCGCCGTGCGTGCGGATGCGAAGGCCTGTAATGCGGCCGTCGAGAATGCGTCGTATCCGCTGCTGGACTTCTTCTTCGCGCTCCAGCAATTCTTCGGCGGCCGGAATCCCTTTGCCGCGGCGGCGCAGCAGTTGGAACGTACGCACCGCCTGCGAACGGATGTGCTGATAAATCGATCGCTGATAATGCGGCGTAATCGGCTCAGGCGCGAACGCGGGAATGTCGTCGCGCGACGCGAGTGCAACGTGCATTTGTGCCGTGCGGCGCCCGAGGATTTCGGCGTCGGCGAGGTAGAGTCCGATCGTTTGCTGTGCGATCTCCGGTAACGGCTTCTCCGCGATTGCAATGAGCGATTCGGACGGCGTAGCTTTCGCCAATCGCTCCGCCGCCGTGGGATCGCTCAAAACGGAGTCGAAGAAGCGGCCGAAGGTGTCGACGGTGTAGGTCCAGGCATCGCCGGAATTCTCTACCAGGCGTTGCAGGATCGCGAGTGTCGTCGGCTCCGCCGTCGCGTCCGTCTCGTATTGCAGCGCTCCGGCTAAGCGCGGCGTTCCCGTAAATGAGGTCTCTTCATTGAGAAAGCGCGTCACTTCGAGGTCGGTGTTGATGCCCGGCTCGAGACGGCGGAAGAGCTTCATAAAGAATTGGTCGCCGTAGAGGATGGCGGTGTTGCTCTGTTCCGCCTTGAGAACCTGCGCATTGAGATCGGCTGCTACCCGCAATTCGCGAGGAGGGGACGCGGTGCCGGTCACCGCGCCTTGCTCGCCTTTGAGGGTCCGGCGGCGCGCGATCGTATCGAGCAACGCCGCTGTGAATTTCGCATCCGTCACCGGTTCATAGAGAAAGAAGCCATCGCGCAGACGCGCGATGAGCGTCGGGATTCTCGTCTCCTGCTCCTGCGCACGCCGGTGTTGCAGGATCGCCAGCGGCAACAGATAGGTTTCGGGCTCGCCGTCCGCGTAGTCAATGCGCAGGAATGTGAGCTGGCCGGCGTCGTTGGGCAGCGCAACCGATTCGGTGACCTGTAATGACGTAATCGTGCGCGCTTTTCCGCTGAACCAGCGGCGCGAGCGGACATAGTATTCCAACGCGCGTCCGAGCGCGGTGCGGTTGCGATCGGAAAACACTTCCTCAAAGCTGGCGGCGCGAAGAAGCGGGACCTCTTCCGTTGTGGCGATTTCCGCGCTCTGGCGTTCCAGCGTGAACCAGTAAAACGCGAACGGCCCGAGGTTGAGGAAATATGGTTTGTCGCCGATTTCGGGGAATCGTGTACCGCCGGAGAGTTCGACGGGAGCCATCCCTTTGAATTGCGAAAGATCGAGATCGAAACACTGCACGAGGCGCGAGAGATTCGCGACCACGAGGATCGTTTCGTCCTGATATCGGCGGACGAACGCCAAGATCTTGCGATTCTCGGGATGCAAAAACTCCATCGTGCCGCGGCCGAACGCCTGGAATCGATTGCGTTGGGCGATCAGCCGCTTCATCCACCACAAGAGAGAGTAAGGGCTGCTCTGCTGCTGGTCGACATTGACCTGTTCATAGTGATATTCGGGATCGATGATGACCGGCATATAGAGCTGCTGCGGATTGGCCTTGGAAAATCCGGCATTGCGATCCGGACTCCACTGCATGGGAGTGCGTACTCCGTTGCGGTCGCCGAGATAGATGTTGTCTCCCATTCCGATTTCGTCACCGTAGTAGATGATCGGCGTCCCGGGAAACGAAAAGAGCAAGCCATTCATCAGATGGATACGGCCGCGATGATTCTGCATCAGCGGTGCGAGGCGGCGGCGGATACCGAGGTTGATGCGGGCCTGGCGGTCGGAGGCGTAGGTGCGCCACATGTAGTCGCGGTCTTCGTCCGTGACCATCTCCAGCGTTAGCTCGTCGTGATTGCGCAGGAACATCGCCCATTGACAGTTGTCGGGAATGGCCGGCGTCTGGGCCATGATGTCGATGATCGGAAAACGATCCTCCTGCGCGAGCGCCATGTACATGCGCGGCATGACCGGGAAATTGAACGCCATGTGGCATTCATCGCCATCCCCAAAGTACGGCAGCGAGTCCTCAGGCCATTGATTCGCCTCCGCCAGCAGCATCCGGCCGGGATATTTTTGATCGACGTGCGCGCGGAGCGACTTCAGATACTCATGCGTCTCCGGCAAGTTTTCGCAAGTCGTTTCCTCCCGCTCTAACAGATACGGGATGGCATCGAGACGGAAGGCGTCGACGCCCATATCCATCCAGAAGTCGAGCGCCTTGATCAGCGCAGCATGAACGGCTGGATTATCGAAATTGAGATCAGGCTGATGGGAGAAGAAGCGGTGCCAGTAATAGGCGTTCGCCACAGGATCCCAGGCCCAGTTCGACGTTTCGTAATCCTTGAAAATGATCCGTGCGTCTTTGTACTTCGCCGGCGAATCGCTCCAGACATAAAAATCACGCCACGGCGAACCGGGCTTGGCCCGCCGCGATTTCTGAAACCATTCGTGCTGATCACTCGTGTGATTGATGACCAGCTCCGTAATCACTTTCAATCCGCGGCGATGCGCCTCTTTCAGAAAGATCTTGAAATCGGCGAGCGTGCCGTAGCTAGGGTTGACGGCCGTGTAGTTGGCGATGTCATAGCCGTCATCGCGGAGCGGCGACGGATAAAACGGCAGGAGCCAGATGATATTGATCCCGAGGTCCTGCAGGTAATCGAGTTTGCGCGTCAGCCCCTGAAAATCGCCGATGCCGTCATTGTTGGAATCATAAAAGGCGCGGACATGCGTCTGATAAATGATCCCGTCTTTGTACCAAAGGTCGTCCATGATTAATCCGCCCGGTATTCGCAACCGATTGCAGTTGCGCGCGAAGGCGCGCTGCACAAACTTAGTCCCGCGCTCAGCGCGGGGTATGGGAGCGCAAGCGACGCGCGGCCGCTACAAAACTTCACGCGGCGCGAGCATTTTGTAATGGCCGCCTCCGCGGCCACGAAATCTCGCGATACGCGTTTTCCCCGGGCCGAGCCCGGGGCTAAGCCTGTGCAGCGCGCCTTCGCGCGCAACCGTGACGGAGTGGACGTTGCGGTTCGCAACGTTTCACAAAAAGTATTCAAAATCCCTCTCACTTCTCACTTTGCGTCGGATTCGGAAAATGTGCGCGGGGACTACGTGCGGGTTCAGTTGCACGTAATTCCGCGGGCCGTGCCAGGTGTAGCGTGCTCCGGAGAGCAATTCGTGAACCTGGAACGGACGGTTTGCGTCGAGGTGCAGCGCCGCGAGGTCGAGCTCGACGTAGCCAGCTTGTGTGTTGTGGGGATCGACATTGACGATCGTCAGAATGACGTCGGTTCCCGCCGATTTGCTGTAGCAGAGAATCTCGTCGTTCGTCGTGTCGTGAAAACGCAAGGTTTCGTTTTGCTGCAGCGGCGGATTGTCGCGGCGGATGCGATTGACGACGGCGATCAGCTCGGTCAGGTCGTCGCCGGTTTCGCCCCATTCCTTGACTTCGTATTTTTCAGAGTCGAGGTACTCCTCGCCTCCCGGTTCACGCGACGTTCCGACGAAGCGCTCGAACGCGGGCCCGTAGATGCCGTAATTCGCGGAGAGCGTGGCCGCGAGCATCAGCCGGATCGTGAATGCGGGGCGTCCGCCGTATTGCAGGTATTCGGTGAGGATGTCGGGAGTATTCGGCCACGCATTCGGGCGGAAGAAGTCGCTGATGGGCGGCTTTGTGATCTCTTCGAAATACTCCGTCAATTCATACTTCGTATTGCGCCACGCGAAGTACGTATACGACTGCGAGAACCCGGCCTTTGCCAGCCAATACATGATCTTCGGCCTCGTAAACGCCTCCGCCAGAAAGATCACGTCAGGATGGTGCTTCTTTACCGTGCGGATCACCCAATGCCAGAACGGCAGCGGCTTCGTATGCGGGTTGTCGACCCTGAAGATGCGCACGCCTTTGTCGATCCAGAAGCGGAAGACGTCGCACAACTCTTTCCAGAGCTCGCTCCACGCGTCGGTTTCGAAGTGAAACGGATAGATGTCCTGATACTTTTTCGGCGGATTCTCGGCGTACTGAATGGTCCCGTCCGGGCGCTTCTGAAACCACTCCTCGTGCTCGGCCACATACGGATGATCGGGCGACGCCTGAAACGCGATGTCGAGCGCTACGTCGATCCCGCGCTCGCGCGCCGCGGTGACGAAGTGCTTGAACTCCTCCATCGTCCCCAGCTCCGGATGGATCACCTTGTGCCCCCCCTCGGCGCCGCCGATCGCCCAAGGGCTTCCGGCATCGCCTTCTTCCGCCGACACGCTGTTGTTGCGTCCCTTGCGAAAGGTCGTCCCGATCGGATGGATCGGCGGCAGGTAGAGGACGTCGAATCCCATTTTCGCGATGCGCGGCAGCTGCGCCTCGACGTCGCGAAACGTTCCGACGGAGCGCGGAAACAGCTCGTACCAACTGCTGAAGGCGGCGCGGCGCGGGTCGACTTCGATGACCAGCTCGCACGCGTAGCGCGTGGCGAACTTCCGCTCAGCGTTGCGCTCCATCATTTCGAGGATCTCGTCGTTGGCGAGCGCGTGAACTTTGTCGCGCGCTTCATCATCCCCTTCGATCATCGACACGTAATGCTCGAGCCGTTTACGGTCGCGATCTTTGGCGCGTTCCGCGGCGGCGCGAATCATCTCCAGTCCAAAGCGAAGCTGAACCTCGAGATCAGCCTCCGGACGTTTTTTCAGGTCGCGATACCAGGTGAGGAAATGGTCAATCCACGCCTCGAACGTGAAGTAGTAGAAGCCGAGACGGTCGACGGTCAGATCGGCGCGCCAGCGGTCGTTGACGAGCGCGGTCATGCGCGTCTCGGTCAGCGCCTTCTCCGACTCGTGGCGATGCAGCATGACCGCGGAAATGAGGTCATGGCCATCCGCGAAAATGTCGGCTTCGACGTGCACGACGTCGCCGACCGCGCGCTTGGCGGGGAATCGTCCTTCATCCACCGAAGGCGTTACGCCTTCGATGACGACACGGCGACGCCCATCGAATTGCAATTCGGGCACGGGCCGCATGGTGCGAAGGCCGTACCCGATCGGTCAGCGAAGGCTTGCGGGCCGCCGCCACTCCGGAAATGTTCGCAACAGACGGTCGAGAAGCGCGTGCGCGCCCGCGAGATCGCCGGCGTCCTCGCGTGCGAGCGCCAGGGCGTAATCGCGAGTGAACGGGTCGTGGAGGAAATCGAGACGCTGCGCCGACGCTGCGTCGCCTGCAATCGCGCTCGCCGCGAGCACATCCGGATCCCCCGGCGCCTCCTCGGCAGCGCGATCGAGCAGCGCTCGCGGATCGCGCCCGAGGTGACGCGCGGCACGGGCTCGGTAATATGCGACCGAGGAGACCGCGCGGTTGTCGCGGCGCGGCGTGTACTCGGCGAGCGTCGCCAGAACCGCATCGGCCACAGCCCACTCATTTGCTTTCTCGAGTGCAATCGCCGCATCGAAACGCAGTTCGTCGCCCGCTCTCGCCGCCTGCAGCGCGGCGGCCCGAAGCGATCGCGCGTCGGCACTCGGTGGCGAAGCAGTACGCAGCACCGACGCGATGTCGCGGGCTCCGGCCGACTCCGCAACGTCAGCCTGCCGCGACGCCCACCACGCGTATGCGTCCTCACGCTGCGGCGGGCCTTCGATGCCGAGGAGCAGCGTCACGGCGACGACGGCGCCGCCCGCGATGCCGAGTTGCGCGCCGCGCAGGCGGAGAACCTGGACGACGCCGATCGCCGCGAGGATGGCGAGCGGCGGAAGGAGCGCGTCGCGTTGGCGGACGCTGACGTTGAAGACGACCAGCGCCGCGATCGTGGCGATCGCGAACAGCAGCATCGGAGCGAGCGGCCCGCGTGACTTTCGCAGTACCAGCGCCGCGATCGCGAGCGCCGTCAGCGCACCGAACGGAACGAACAGCCAGCGCGGCAGGGCGACGGCTTTTCGCCACATCGTCGAGAGGTCGAAGACGTCGTAGTTATGAATCGACAGCAGCGCCTTCGTGGCAAACAGACGGATCGCAGCGGCCGGGTACGTCCGCATCCACGCCAGCGATTTGCGGCTCCAGTAGCGGTTCCCTTCAGCCGCATTCGCGCGCGCGGCAACGATGCGATAGGCGACGTGCAGGTAGTCGGGCTCCGTCGACGCGGCGTCGAGATCGGCCACAATCCGCGGCAGCACGCCCGCGCAACCGGTCGCCAGCGCGTTGTTGCCGTCGTACAAACCGGTGCCTGGCTCCATGATCGAGACGTGGCCGGTGAGCGCCGCGTTCACGGCGAGCACGATCGCGATCGGCAACGCAGCGGGGATGAGAAACGATGCGGCTGCGCGGCGGCCGCGAATGAAAAGCCAGATCGAAATCAGGATGAGCGCGAGTGCGGCGACCGGACGTGCGGTAACGGCGATGCCGAGGGAGAGTCCTGCGATCGCGAGCGCTCCTGCGCGGCGATCGTGCTCCCACGCCACCAGCGCGGCGAGCGAAAGCGCCAGTAGAAAAACGATGAGCGTCTCTGGCTCCAGCTCCGTTGCCGCGATGAGTGCGCCGCGGTTGAGGAGCACGAGAATCGCCGCGCCAACGCCGGCCCAGCGGCCTCCGATCCGCGACGCCGCGACGCCGCACAATCCCGCGGCGATGCTGAGCAGCGCGATCTGAAGATCGCGGATCGCTCTCACGCCGAAGCCGAGGCGGCGCAGAAGGACGATGGTCCAGAAGTAGGCGGGACTGAGATCGCCGAGGCGATCGCGCGGAATCCGGCCGGCGAGGATGCGGTCGGCGAACGTCAGGTACTTAGCGAAGTACCCCTGATCGGGCAGGCCGTCGATGACGTGAATGCGCAACCACGTAGTGAGCGCCAGCGCAGCAATGGCGGCAAGCAGCAGCGCGTGTTGGCGTCGCATGGGATGTCGCGAATCTACAGCAGCTTGCGCACGAACGGCCGCGCGGCCATGCCGAGGATGCTGCCGGCGGGACGGTGGCGGAGGATGGCCAGCCGGTAGAGCTGTTCGGCGGCGATGACCGCGGCGGCAATCAGCGAGATCACTGCGCCGCGGTAGAGCGAGGTCGCGACGCCGATCGCCGCGAAGAAAAGGATCAGCATCGCGATCAGCGACGATTGATGCCGGTAGTCGTAGCCGAATCGGGCCGCGACGCGCGCCTGATCGGCGGGAGGGAGCAGCGTCACCAGCGCCTCGCGCATCAGCAGTTCATCGGTGGCGGCGCGTTCGGCGGGTGTGTCGGTGATCGTGACGAGCATCCCCTTCTCGCGCGCGAACGGCGAGACGGCACGCCCGCGATCCGCGACGGTGTAGTAGTACGCGAGATAGCCGATGATTCCGACGGCCGAACCGGCCGGACGTCCGATGAGCCAGGCCGTGCCGAAGCGAAGCGACGTTTCGACGAAGAGATAGCCGGTAGCGATGAAGACCGGCGCCGGGCGCGGCGTGCCCGCCATCATGCCGCTGACGATCCACAACACCAGCGCGATGACGAGCGCGTAGATGCCGATCGCGGAAATGATGGTGAGCCGCGTGGCGACGATCCCGAGCTCGCGTCCGATCTCCTCCTGCACCGCCGCGGGGAGATGTCCGGCCAGCACCGCCAGCGCATTCACCGACTTGCGCTTCGTCTCGCGTGCGAGCCGGGCGCGATGATCGGTCAGCCGCGCCGCCTCATGCGCATGGTCGTAGTGATCGATCGTGCGCATGGCGTGCATCTCCCGCCACGGCTCCAGCACATAGCGCACGCCTCCCTGCGGCAGCGCATCGGCGGAAATCACTTCGAAGTAGCGCTCCTCCCACAAGACGGCGGTGCCTGGAAACTCGGCGGCCGTAAGCGTCTTCGGCGTACGCGGCGTCCATGCTTTCGGGATGCGCGACAGCAGAACAATCTGCTCGCCGCCGGTCTCGCGGACGCGGTCGGAGCCGTATGCCTGCATTCCGTCATTGTAATTGGCGCGGGAGCGCTTCTTGCTGCCGCGCCGCCCGTGAGCGAGAAGCCTGCTTCAAATTGCGCCGTCCTCATCGTCGAGGACGATGCCTCCATCCGCCGCCTCGTCCGGACGGTGCTGCTGCGGCAGGGATACATGGTCGATGTCGCCGCCGACGGACGGGAAGCGCTCGCGCATCTCGGCGTGGCCAGCTATGACGTGATCATCCTCGATCTCATGATGCCGAACCTGGACGGCTTCTCGTTCCTCGCCTCGATGGCGCGAAATACGCCCGAGCGCCTCAAGCGCGTGATCATCACCAGCGCCGCGTCGCCCGCCGTCATCAACGAGAAGCTGAAGGGAATCGAGTTCGATCTGCTGCCGAAACCGTTCGACATCAACGAGCTGATCACGCGAGTGCGGACGTGCGCGGGAAGAGATTAGTGGACGGTGGTCGGTGGTCGGGTTGCGGTTGTCGGTTGTCAGGTTGTCGGTGGTCGGTGGCAGGGGATCCCTCGTAGCGGATCGCTTCAACACGCTTTTTCTCATCTAGTGAGCACTACCGCTCCTTTCTCACTGACGACACTAGCCACTGCCTCATGCAGCTGACCTCTGAGGAGGCTGACCACCGACAACCGACAACCGACCACATCTGACCCTCCTCACTGACCACTGGCCACTACCCACTGACCACTGCCTCTTCCCGGCAGGCAATTCGCAATAACTACAAGCCGGAGGACACTCATGGCTGAACGAATCGTCGTCTACGGCGCGGACTGGTGCGGCGACACGGTGCGCACTCTGCGGCACCTCGACCGCTCCGGCGTCAAGTACGACTACATCGACATCGATAGCGACAAAGAAGGCGAGGAGAAGGTGATCGCGCACAGCAACGGCCGGCGCCGCATCCCGCTCGTGGAGATTGCCACCGACGGCGGCGAGCCGCAACGCATCGCGGTGCCGCGGGATGCGGAGCTGGATTCGATGCTAGGAAAACGGAAGTAGGTTCGGGGACTGGGGAGTTGGGCGTGGGGAGTGGGCGCAAAACCCACACCCCACTCCCTACTTCACCACCGGAATCACATCATTCAATATCCACAGCGGTCCAATCAGCAGGTGTACGACGTTTCGAAAAAACGCCGGCTGCTTGTGCTCGTAGACGCTGTGCCCGATGAACTGAAAGACCCAGCCGAGGACGAAGAGGGCGACGTTGATCCACATCGGCAGCCATGCGCCGATGAGATAGAACGCGATCGATACGATCAGCATCGGGATGGCCAGCCGCCACTCGAGGGTGAGGTAGTAGATGACGGCGAAGACGATTAGGAGGACCGCTGCATCGATGCGGAACCGCATGACGTCGGCGAGGTGTACGCGCGCCAGCATGCCAAGAGCGGTGAGCATGATCAGCGGGATGCCGAGGCGGTGAAACCACTTGTTGCCCCTGGTCTGATGGTAGGCGGCGTAATCGGCGAAGGAGTCGCGGATGTTCGTCATAGACAGAGTTTACGCGCTACGGCGGCGAAGCGCGGGGTGCGCCCGCCGCCGTAGTGTGCGATTGCGGATTACCGTTTCTTTGCTGACTTTTTCGCCGCTTTCTTCGTCGACTTTTTCGTCGATTTCTTCGCTGACTTTTTCGCAGCGCTCTTCTTCGACGCGGGCTTCTTCGACGTTTTCTTCGCAGACGACTTCTTAGCCGCGGCTTTCTTTGACGCAGCTTTCTTCGCCGGCGCCTTCTTGCTTGCAGATCTCGTCGACGCAGCCTTCTTCGCAGCCTTCTTTGTCGCCGCCTTCTTTGTAGCAGCCTTCTTTGTGGCTGCTTTCTTTGTCGCTGCCTTCTTCGTCGCTGCTTTCTTTGTAGGCGCCTTCTTGGCAGGTGACGTCTTTGTAGGCGGTGTAGGCGCCACCGGCGTTGGCGCCGCCGGCGCCGGTGATGGCGGCTTCAGAGCGGGCGGTTTGCCCGCCGGAAGCGTTCCCGCGAACAACATCCGGTCGATCGCGTCCGGGCTGCCGTCAACGTAGTAGCGATTCGACCAGGCATCGGTATCGGATAACGTGATGACGGTGTTCGTATCCTTCGCTTTCGCCTTCGCCGCCCGGAAATGATATTGCTCGAACATCCGCATGAACTCCGTCGCGTAAATATCCGCGACGCGCGTGTCGCCCCGCACGAGCAGGCTGTTCGAGTCATTGTGCATCGTCGAATTCGTCGAAAAGTTCGCCGATCCCGTCACGAGGATAGGATCGCCGCCGAACGGATCCGCGAGGATGATCTTGGAGTGGATATGCACGCCGGCATGGTGGTAACTCTCTCCACTGCCCTTCAGCAACTTGTCCTGGAAGCTCGTCAGATTCGACGGCAGCGTCGCGGCATACGCCACAACGTTTCCCGGAATCTTTTCGGTCGCCTTGATCGCGTCGTCCTTTCCGAGCGAGCTTTCTTTGTCCGCAAGGATGTAGCGCATGCTGCCCGGCGCGACCGTCTTCAGCACATTGGTGATTTCATCCGCTAACGCAAATGGCGCCGAGAAGAGCACGCATTGCGCGCCTGCCGCGATGTCGCCGTACAGTTTGAGCATGGCCCGGTCACTCTGCGGCGAAAGAATCGGCACGACGCCCGCGGCCGCTGCTGCAGGGACGGCGCCGAGCCCGCGAACACCTGCTTTCATCGCGGCGTCCGGCAAATCCTTCTTGAGAAGCTGAAAATATCCCTCATAAATCCCTGCGACTTCCGGATCATAGACTGCGTGTCCCACGTTGAGCTGGCCGTAAATCCCCCCCTCGGTCCAGTTCGTCGATCCCGTCCAGACGGCGATCGGTTTACCGTCCTTCAGCAGGACCATGAACTTGTTGTGCATGATCACGCCGGCATTCTGCGTCCGCTTCGTAGAAACAGCTGCCAAGCCAGCCTTGATCGCCGCTGCTTCATTTTTCTTCCAGGTCTTATCTGCCGGACTGTTCTTATGGCGGAAGTGATAGACGACCTGGACGTCTACACCGCGATCCAGTGCGCTCTTCAGACCGTCCAGCAAATTCTCTTTCTGGAACTCATACACCGCGCAATGCAGCCCGAAACTTTTATCGAGCGCCTGCGATTGAAATGCGAGCAGCGCTTCTTCCAATCCTCTCGATAACCACGCGAGCGCCTGAGTGTTCAGCGGCGCGGGCAGGTCTGTAGGATCTTTGTCGCCGAATTTCCTGATATACGCCTGACTGGCTGCCGCGGCGCGGTTGAAAAATACCGCCGTGGCCTGCTGCGTCGGATCTTCCGTGGTGACGTCCACCTCCACGCTGTCGCTGTCCTTCAGCTTGACCGGCGTCCCGTTGCCGTCGCGATACCGCGCCGTGACGGTGTACTTGTACGCCGTGCCCGGCTTGCACGTGTAATCGCCCCAACGGAACTTCTGCAGCGGCGAGTTTTCCGTATCCAGCTGCGTCTCCTCGGGTGTACCCGCGAACGTGATGCTGTTCGGCAGGAACCGCATCGCCGGCGTTCCGACGTCCGATCGCTGCAACGTGAACCCGAGACATCCGGCGCGCTTGGCCGGATCAAGATCGATCCCGATCAGAACGTTATTCGAGCCGGCGATGGCCCGGACCGTGAGCCCGCCGCTCTTCGCAGTTTTGCGCATTCGACTCCTCCTGTTCGTGGGTGGAAGAAAGCTAGCACATAACGGCGGCTCGCGGGCGAAAACGGGCTCGTAAACTTTCGCCGTCCACCCCTCCGTAACTCCGGTCGCCTCCGCCGCCAGCGTCGGGTAAGGTGCGCCGCTCCACCAATTTCGGGAGGTCGAACTGACGTGCTGTTCCGAGACGCGGCGTCCGCATTCATCCGTCACTGCCAGTCGATCCGGAAGCTTTCTCCTCACACGACGCGCGCCTACGAGCTCGACCTCGCAGGCTTCATCCAGTTCCTCGGCAAGCGCGCCGCGGTCGCCGCCTGCGACAAGCTCGTGATCCACAACTACGTCCGCCATCTCTTCGACGTGCGCACGCTGAAAGAAGCGAGCGTGAAGCGCCACCTGGCCACGCTGCGCTCGATGTTCCGCTGGCTCGAAGAAGACGGCCAGGTCGCCGAGGACCCATTCCGAGGCGCGAGGATTCGCATCCGGATGCCGAAGCGACTCCCGCGCGTGATCGCCCGTGCCGACCTTCGCCGCCTCCTCCTCCACGAACAACCACCGTCGTTCGCCGACCTCACCGCCTACGTCGCCACGGAGCTGCTCTTCGCCACCGGCATGCGAGTCAGCGAGCTTGCCAGCCTGCTCGACGCGGCGGTGGACGTTGACGACGGCACGATCACGATTATCGGCAAAGGCAACCGCCAGCGCCGCGTCTTCGTCCCCGAGGAGATCAAGGCGCTGCTGGGCGACTACCGCGTCGTGCGCGACCGCTGCTCGACGGAAGCGGAGACGTTCCTCATCAACTCCCGCGGCGCCCCCGCCTCTCCCCAGCACATCCGCCG
>DATART010000387.1:0-9764 GCA_036264035.1 Thermoanaerobaculia bacterium
AACCTCATCGACGAGGTTGATCGACCTATTAAACAGGTTGCGAACCTAATCGACGAGGTTGATCGACCAATTAAACAGGTTGCGAACCTCATCGACGAGGTTGATCGACCAATTAAAAGGGTCGCGAACCTCGTCAACAGATCCTTCGATGTGTTCGTCGTCAGGTCGCCGCGCATCTACTTCTCAAGCGTTGACGCTTTCCTGGCTGGCGAAGTGCCACGGCCTCTCGATGAAGGCAATCACGATCGCGAAGAGATCGAGCAGGATCCAGAAGACCTCGGTGTCGCCGAAGTTGAACTCGAACATGCCCGCTGCCGCCATCGCCACAGCGACTGCGACGCCGACCTCAGCGAATCGCGACGATGGTCCGCGCCATCCGCGGGCGCATTCGCGCAGGAAAAGGAACTGCAGGAAGAGGTACGCCACCAGCGCCAGCACGCCGCGCTCCGCCCAAAGCTGAATGACGTTGTTGTGCAGGTGCGGGATGCGGAATCGCGGCGCATCGTGCTTGCGGTAAAGGGGATAGACCTCCTTCACGTTTGCTGGTCCTACGCCGAGGAGCGGGTAGTCCTTAATGATCTCGATGCCGGCCTGGGCCATGCGAATCCGGTCGAGATTCGACGACTGCTTGACGTCGAAGCTCGAGATCACGCGGCTGAAAAACGGCAGCGGCGCCAGGCTGATGGCCAGAATCGCGAGCGGAATGGCCCACGCCAGCGCCTTCGGCCACTTCAGGATCAGCAGGACAGCGACGGCGACGATCCACCCGAGCCACGCGCTGCGCGTGTATGTCAGCAGCAGCGCGATATGCGTCATCACGACCCCGATCATGGGCACTATACTGCGCATGTTGTTGATCCAGAGAACCAGAAAAACGAGCGACGCCGGCAGCAGCAAGCCGGACAACGTCATCACGTGAGCCGACTGGCCGGTAATGCGGTGCTCGAGATCGTGATGGCCGAAACGTGCAATATATTGCCCTAATCCGTAGGCTGCCGTGAAGATCCCGAAGACGAAAAACATCTTGATTGCGGTGTACCGGCTCAGAGGGACGCTGCGGAACAGGATCAGCGCCGCGGGAAAGAGCAGGATCTTTCCCCACAGCGCAATCTCGCCGAACGAGTGAATGCGGCGCTCGGCGAAAATCGCCGACAACGTCGAGACGACGCCGTACATCGCCAGCGGCACATAGATGATGTGAAACGACGGGGCGAGCAGGCGGCGATACAGGCAATAGCCGACCATCGCCATCGTCAGAAACGCGAAGCATTCCGACGACGCGACCCACCCCTGGCAGAAGATGTGGCCGATGTAGAAGAGGATCGCCAGCGCGACCGGCTGAGGCGTCTCTTCAGGGATGCCGAGACGTCGCGCGAGAGACACGAGGCGTCACGCTTCTTCGAAGGCTTCGTCGACGAGCATGACCGGGATGTCGCTGACGATCGGGTAGACGCGGTGGCACTTGACGCACTGCAAGCCGTCCTCGACGACCAGCTCTTCGCCGCGCATTTTGTCGCGGAACTTGTCGCGCACCGTGGCCCGCCGCTCCTCGGACAGCGGCACCGGCCGGACCTCTTCTTTGCAGATCGGGCAGGCCAGGATTTCGAGGAGCTGAGGCTGGATTGCCATGGCGGCGCGGAGTGTACCATCGCCGCGAATGAAGGTTCTGCACCTCGCCGCCGGCAATCGATGGACCGGCGCCGCCGCACCGGCGTTCGCCGAAACCGAGGCGCTGCGCGAGGCCGGCGTGGACGCGCATTACGCGTACGTCGGCGGCTACAAACTGCAGCAGAAGCTCGCGCATCACGACTTCGCGCATCCGATCATCGCCAAGGCGCAAAACCCGTTTGCGTTCGCGCGAACGGTGAATGCGATCGCGCGGTTGGTCGATCATCACCGCTTCGACGTCGTCCACGCGCATCTGACCTACGACCACTGGCTGGCGAATGTCGCAACCCGAGGAACGCGAACGAAGGTGGTCCGAACGTTCCACGCGCGCCGCGTACTGCGCGGTGATCCGCTCACGCGCTGGCTGATCGCGCGCTCGGCTGGGCTGTGCGTCATCAACGATTCGTTCGTCGACGCGCCGCCGATCCGCGGACGGAACCCGCTCTTCACGCCGCCGCCGCTCGACTTCCGTCAATTCAGTCCGGAAGGTGCCGACGTTCGCGAACGCTACGGCATCCCGGCCGATGTACTGCTGCTTGTCGCGATCGGCAAGCTGTCGAAGGGCCGCGGATTCGAGGACGTGCTGCGGACGTACGCGCTCGTCAAACACGATCTGACGACTGCGCGGTTGATGATCATCGGCCACGGCGAGCATCGTCCCGCGCTCGAAGCGCTCGCCCGCGAGTTGAAGATCGACGTGATCTGGGCCGGCTACCACGAGGACGATCTCGCCGAGCACTACCGCGCCGCCGACATCCTCCTCTTCACCGCCCGCGGCTCCGACGAAGGCCATCGCGCCGTCCTCGAAGCGATGGCCTGTGGCATCGCGCCGGTCACGTTCCCGATCGAAGGGATCGCCGCGCTCCTCGGCGATCTCGGGGCGCGGTCGATTGCCGATGAATCATCGCCGGAGGCTGCGGCCGCGAAGGTGATTGCGGCATCCACTGATCTCGCCCACCTCCGCCGTCGCGCGTACGAGCGATCGCAAAACTTCGGATACGCGCAGGCAGCGGCGCGACTCATTGAGGTTTATCAAAGCGCGCGAGGGTGAAGCCGTCGCGCGCGGAGGCGCGCTAAACAATCCAGCCCCGCGCTTTGCGCGGGGAACGAGCGCGAATGAAGTTGGTGGCCGCGGAGGCGGCCACCACAAAATGCTCGCGCCGCGCGAAAATTGTAGCGGCCGCCTCCGCGGCCGCGCATCGATTGACGCCCCCGAACCCCCACGCAGAGCGTGGGGCTGCATTGCCGAGCGCGCCTCCGCGCGCGACGCGCTGACCGTCTATGCCGCGGTTACCAGCCGGGGATCCTTCACCGTCCTACGCGACTGCGCGCTTCGCGCTATGTCGCTCCGGCGGTTCAGGATGACAGTTGATAGACTCCGCGGCCATGCCAGACAACGGCCGCGATGACGCCCTCGAATATCACTCGGGCGGTCGTCCCGGAAAAACGGAAGTCGTTCCTACCAAGCCCACCGCGACACAACGTGATCTCGCCCTCGCGTACACGCCCGGAGTCGCCAAGCCCTGCCTGGAGATCGCCCGCGAGCCGGGAGACGTCTACAAGTACACGAACAAAGGCAACCTCGTCGCAGTCATCTCCAACGGTACCGCCGTCCTCGGGCTCGGCAACATCGGCGCCGCGGCCGGCAAGCCGGTGATGGAAGGGAAAGCGGTCCTCTTCAAGCGCTTCGCCGACATCGACGTCTTCGATCTGGAACTCGACACACGCGACACCGAGGAGTTCATCAACGCCGTCAGGATCATGGAGCCGACGTTTGGCGGGATCAACCTCGAAGATATCGCCGCTCCGGAGTGCTTCGTGATCGAGGAGCGGCTGAAGGCGGTGATGAAAATCCCCGTCTTCCACGACGACCAGCACGGCACGGCCATCATCTCCGCCGCCGCGCTGAAGAACGCGCTGGAAGTGGCCGGCAAAGACATCGGCGACGTGAAAATCGTCATCTCCGGCGCCGGCGCGGCGGCGATGGCGTGTCTCCGGCTCTACATCAAGATGGGATTGCGCAAAGAGAACGTGATCCTCACCGACAGCAAGGGCGTGATCTACAAAGGCCGCAGGGTGGACATGACGCCGTACAAAGAGGAGTTCGCGGCCGAGACGACGCGGCGCACGCTCACCGAGGCGCTCGAAGGGGCGGACGTGTTCGTCGGCCTTTCCATCGGCGGCGTCGTCAAACCGCACATGATCCAGACGATGGCGAAAGATCCGATCGTCTTCGCCATGGCCAATCCCGATCCCGAAATCCCGTACGATGACGCCGTGGCCGCGCGGCCGGACGTGATCATGGCCACCGGCCGTTCCGATTACCCGAACCAGGTCAACAACGTCCTCGGCTTTCCGTTCATCTTCCGCGGCGCGCTCGACTGCCGCGCCACGACCATCAACGATGAGATGAAACTGGCCGCCTCACTGGCGCTCGCGGAGCTGGCGAAGGAAGAAGTGCCCGACAACGTGCTGCGCGCGTACAGCAGCACGAAGTTCACATTCGGACGCGAGTACCTGATCCCGAAGCCGTTCGACTCGCGCGTGCTGCTCAACGTGCCGGTCGCCGTCGCGCGCGCCGCCGCCGAAACCGGCGTGGCGCAGGAGCCGATCACCGACTACGACGCCTACCGCCGCCGTCTCGAGCAACTCCTCGGCCGCGCGCGCGGCATGATGCACGGCGTCTACGACCGCGCCAAACGCGATCCGAAGCGGATCGTTTTCCCCGAGGGCGATCAGGAGAAGATCATCCGCGCCGCGAAGATCCTCATCGACGAAGGGCTCGCGCATCCGATCCTGCTGGTGAAGCGCGAGGTCGTCGCGCCGTTGCTGCAGAAGCATCACGTCGATGAATCGAAAGTCACCATCCTCGACGTCGAACGCTGCGCGCAACGCGAGCAGTACGTGCGCCGCTTCGCGGAGATCCGCCAGCGGCACGGCATCACGGTCGCCGACTCCGGACGCGTTCTGAACAGCCGCAATTACTTCGCGATGATGATGGTCGAGGCGGGCGACGCGGACGGCGTCATCGCCGGGCTGCGCGCCTACTATCCGGCGACGATCAAGCCGGCGCTGCAGATCATCAAGACGCGGAAGGGCGTGAAGAAAGTGTCGGGCGCATACCTGCTGATGTTCAAGGGGCGGATGCTGGTTCTCGCCGACACGACGGTGATCATCGATCCGACCGCCGAGGACCTTGCGGAGATCGCGATCCTCACGGCGGAAACGGCGCGGCGATTCAACATCGAGCCGCGCATCGCTATGATTTCGTTCTCGAACTTCGGCTCGACGCAGCATCCCGAGGCGGAGAAGGCCGCGCGCGCAGTGGAACTGGTCAAGCAGCAGCGTCCCGATCTCGTCATCGAAGGCGAGATGCAGGCCGATGCCGCGGTCGAGCCGCACATTGCCAGCGCCGACTATCCGTGGAGCGCGATTCAGGGCGACGCGAATGTGCTGATCTTCCCGAATCTCGACGCCGCGAACGCCGCGTACAAACTGCTCTGGCGTCTCGGCGGCGCGGAAGCGATCGGCCCGATTCTGCAGGGCATGGCCAAGCCGGTGCACGTGCTCCAGCGCGGCGTCGACGTGAGCGACATCGTCAACATGGCCGCGATCGCCGTCGTCGACGCGCAGGAGGCGTGAGGACTTTATCTGCGTCCATCTGCGTAATCTGCGGAAACTATGAAAACGATCGCCATTGCTTCGCTGATTTTCTCCTCGCTCACCCTCGTCGCCGCGGAGCACCCGGCCGCGCAGCCGGTCCGCGAACAGACCATAACCGTCACCGCCAAAACGCTGGCCGGTTTGCCGCGCGTGAAGGTCGAAGCCAAAGAGCACGAGAACCCGACTGCCACCTACGAAGGCGTCTCCCTCGGCGCGATCCTCGAACGCGCCGGTGTTCCGCACGGCGAGAAGCTGCGCGGGAAAGGGCTCCTGGCCGTAGTCAGGATTACCGCCACCGACGGCTACGAGGTCGTCTACACCCTCGCCGAAACCGACTCCGCCTTCACCGATCGCCAGATTATCCTCGCCGACACGAAAGACGGTAAGCCGCTGCCGGGGAAGGAAGGCCCTTTCCGCGTCGTGGCTCCGTCAGAGAAGCGGCCGGCGCGCTGGATCCGGAACGTCAAGACAATCGCGATCGTGACCATGAAGTGAAGGAACTTCATGAAGCGCGTAAGTGTGGCCCGGCTCTAGAATGCCGGCCACGAGGAGAACGCGCTTGTCAGACCATTACTACGCTCCCGAACATCTCAAAGCATTCGGAACCATCTCCGAAGGCGCTCCCGAACTGGGCAAGAAATTCTTCGAGTATTACTCGGCGGTTTTCGCCGCCGGCGCGTTGACCGAACGCGAGAAGGCGCTGATCGCGCTCGCGGTCGCGCACACGGTGCAGTGCCCGTACTGCATCGATGCGTACACGACCGAATGCCTCCAGAAGGGTTCGGACATCGAGCAGATGACGGAGGCCGTGCACGTGGCCTGCGCGATTCGCGGCGGCGCGTCGCTCGTGCACGGAATGCAGATGAAGGAGCACGCCGGCAAGGTGGGGATGTGACGTCTACGCTCTCGTCGCGGCGCGCGCCGCTGGCTCATCCGGCTGCGCAGTTGGCTGCGCTCGATGCCGCGATGAACGGCCAGATGTCATTCGCTGAGTCGCTTCGCGTCGCCGGGTGGCCGGCGCTCACTCCGGCAAGCCTTGAGATCTTCCAGATCAACCTCGGAAAGTTGTGCAACATGACCTGCCGCCACTGCCACGTGGACGCCGGTCCGGATCGAAGCGACGCGATGATGACTCGCGAGACGCTCGACGCCTGCCTTCGCGCGCTCGATCAGACGCCGGCGCATACGGTCGACATCACCGGCGGCGCGCCGGAACTGCATCCCGAGTTCCGCTACCTCATCGAGGAGTCGCGCAAACGCGGGAAGCACGTCATCGACCGTTGCAACCTGTCGGTGCTTCTCTTGCCGCGCAATGTGGGATTGGCCGAATGGCTCGGCGATCGCGGCGTCGAGATCGTTGCGTCGCTCCCGCACTACCGCCAGCGCAATACCGACGCGCAGCGCGGCGACGGCGCCTTCGAAAAATCGATCGCGGCGCTCCGTCTGCTCAACGCTGCCGGTTACGGACACGGCGATCCAAATCGCATGCTGTCGCTGATGACCAACCCGGCCGGCGCCTTCCTCGCGGCACCGCAAGCGAGCATCGAGAGCGAGTGGAAGACGGCGCTCAAACGCGACTTCGGCATCTCCTTCGACCGCCTGCTGGCGCTGAACAACATGCCCATCTCCCGCTTCCTCGAATGGCTGATCGAATCCGGCAACCTCGATTCCTACATGTCCCGCCTGGTCGATTCGTTCAATCCCGGCGCGATCGCCGGCGTCATGTGCCGCAACACGATCTCCATCTCCTGGGACGGCCGCCTCTTCGACTGCGATTTCAACCAGATGCTCGACCTCGACGCGGAACCGCCGATGACCATCTATAACTTCGATTTCGCCGCATGGCAGCAACGCAACGTCGTCACCCGCGCCCACTGCTACGGCTGCACCGCGGGGGCGGGAAGCTCGTGCGGGGGCGCGACGGCGTAGCGTTAGTGTTTCAACCGTTCAAATCACTCCCAGATCGATCGCCCGCAACACCGCGCGCGTCCGGTCGCGGACGCCCAGCTTTGCCAGCAGATTCGAGATGTGATTCTTGACTGTGCCGTCGGTGATGTTGAGCAGATCGCCGATCTCTTTGTTGCTGTAACCGCCGGCCAGCAATCGCAGGATCGTTCGCTCGCGATCGGTGAGCGGTTCGGGCAGGTCCGCAGATTCGAACGACGAATCGCTCTTCTCCAGCGCGCGCATGATCCGTTCGGTGATGACCGGCTCGATGCATGTTCCGCCCGCGGCCAGCGTGCGGATCGCGCCGGCGAGACGTTCCAGCGACACGTCCTTGAGCAGCCACCCTTTCGCGCCGGCGCGGACGGCTTCGAAGAGGATCGCGTCGTCGTCGAATGTCGTCAGGATCAGCGTCGGGCGCGCGGCGTTGCGTTCGCGCAGCGTGCGCAGGACGCCGACGCCGTCGAGCTTCGGCATGCGCAGATCGAGCAGGACGACGTCGGGCGTCTCGCGCTCGATCACCGCGACCGCTTCCTCGCCGTCGCTGGCCTCGGCGACGACTTCGATGTCCGGCACCAGCGCGAGGAGGCTGCGCAGACCCTGGCGGACGATGGTCTGGTCCTCGACGATGCAGATGCGGATCACGCGGCAGCTCCGAGCGGGAGCGTTACGTGGAGCGAGAAGCCGCGGCCG
This sequence comes from Thermoanaerobaculia bacterium, assembly GCA_036264035.1. Lineage (GTDB taxonomy): Bacteria > Acidobacteriota > Thermoanaerobaculia > Gp7-AA8 > Gp7-AA8 > JADGNZ01. The sequence continues at coordinate 7,969 of DATART010000387.1, forward strand.
CGCATCGACGTCACTTCGAACGTGCCGCGCGCCTGTTGCACGCGCTCGCGCAGGCCGAGGAGGCCGTTGCCGAAGGTGACGTTGTCGGCGCCGACGCCGTCGTCACGCGCGTCGATCGAGAGCGTGTGATTGTCAGTATCGATGCTCAGCCAGAGGTTGCGCGCTGTGGAGTGGCGGACGGCGTTCGTGACGATTTCCTGGACCGTCCGCAACGCGACCTCGGCAATGTTGGCGTCGGCCACGGCCAGCTCACGCGGGAACTCGAGATGGAGCGACGGCGTGACGATGACATCGCGCAACGATTCGAGGGACGACGTCAGGTTCACCGGCTCGTCATTGCGGAGACGGCTGACGACGTCGCGGACGTCGGCCAGGAGGTGCTTCGCGATCGACTTGCTTTTCTCGATTGGCTCTTTCGCGTCGCCCGATGCGAGGTGGCCGGCCACTTCAAGGTTGAGGCTGAGCGCAGTGAGGTGATGGCCGAGGAGATCGTGAAGATCGCGCGCGATGCGGAGGCGTTCCGAAGTGCGGCTGCTGATCTCGAGCAACTCGGTGGTCATCCGCAGCTCCGCATTGGCCTCGGCCAGCGACTTCCGCGCCTCCATCTCCGAATGCGCGACGTGCATCGAGAAAAGGGAGAAGAGCGAGAACGCGAAGTAGACGAGCGCGTAGATGACCGGCGACGCGTCAGTCCTCGAAACGATCCCGCCGAGAACGATGCAGTTCGCGGCGATGGCGAGGATGGCGAAGCGCGGCGGGTATGCGCCGAGCTGCGCGGCGATCATCACCAGCAGCACCGGTTGGAAGCCGGTCGGCTGCATCGAAACGCAGACGTACGCGGCCAGCGTTTCGATGACGAGCATCGAAATCCTCGCCGGCGTGCCGCAGCCCGGCCGCGTTCCGAAAAGGAACGCGATGATGAAAATGGTGAAGGCGATGAACAGCGCTGCCGCGCGCGGCCCGGCCAGCGACCGGTACTGAGCCCGCCAGAGCACACTCGGGATGGCGACGATGATCCAGGTCATCACGCCGACCCACTTCAACTTCTGTTCGTTCACATTCATCGCATTTTAGAAATAGACGCGCGCGCCGGCCGTGGTCACGCGGCGGACCTGCATGTAGGACAACTCGCTGCCGCGGGCGCCGGCGAATTCGGTATCGATCGCGTAGATGCTGACGTTGGGGCGCACGCGCAGCGACAGCGTAGCGCGCGCGAGCAGCGATCGGTCGCGAAGATTGGTGATGGCGATCAGCTCGAGGTCGAGTTTGTCGTGCGGGACGTCGACGCGCACGAAGCTGTAGTTGCGCGCCATGCGCAGCGGCGAATACGCGGCGTTGATCGCGCGAAACGTTTTCTCGTCGCGCGCGAAATCGGTGGCGTGCTGAAACGAATGGAACGCGTTTTCGTCGAGGCCATCGCCGCCGTGATAGATCTCGGCCACGAGGTTGACGTTGCCGCGGAACGTGTACTGGCCGCCGAACAGCGCATGCCGCCGCGCCACTTCGCCGTGCAGTTCGAGCGCATCGCCGAACACGCGCGCCGCGCTGACGCCTTGCTGCACGCCGTCTCCGTCGCGGCGAAAGTGCAGCGAGACGTCGGTGCCAGCGACGAGGCGATACACCCGTCCGGCGACGGCGCCGTCATTCAACGCGTAGAGCGACACGTTCGTGCCTCGGATGAAGAGATCGGTGCGGATCATGTCGACGCCGACGTTGGCGGAACGGCGGTCGGATGGATCGGCTGGATTCTTTTTCGGACTGACGAACGCGGTCGGGTTCCAGGCGTAGCCGGTCCC
>DATART010000389.1:0-15113 GCA_036264035.1 Thermoanaerobaculia bacterium
CGCCAGCTACTTTCTCACCGGCCGCGAAGTCCTTCCGCTGGTGGCGCCGGACGGCGAACGGCTGCCGCACAACTTTCGCGCCGCGAAGTACATCGCCGTGTTCGGCGTCGGCTTGCGAACTCCCGCCGACGTCGTGTGGCAGGGCAGCCGCGGCGCGCTGTTGAGGCTGCGGCAGCGATGACCGCCACCCTCATGGCCATCCTCAGTCTCGCCGTCCTCGGCATCCCCATCGTCCTCGCCGTCGATCGAAGCGCCCGAGGACCGCTGCTCGTCGGAACGGCATTACTGTATGGCAGCGGGACGATGTATCTCATCCTCCTGACGCTGTCGGTTGCGTACATCCGGTGGACATTGATCGCCGTGACGATCGCGTCGCTGGTCGTTTTCTGCGCCGCCGCGTTCGTTGCGCGATTTCGTGGCGGTGCAAGCGGAAATGCGACGAAGCCGCATCTGCTCGACCTCTTCACGCTCTTCACGATCCTCTGCTACGCGATGTACGCGACGCTCGCGGCGCTTTGGGAATGGGACTTCTGGGCGATCTGGGGATTGAAGGCGCGAACGTTCCTCGAGTACGGCGGCATCGACTGGCATTTTCTCGAGAGCCCGTGGAACACCTTCGCGCATACCGACTATCCACTGCTCGTGCCGCTGAACTACGACTTCGTGGCGCTGCTGAACGGCGGATGGAGCGACCGCTGGCTGGGCTTGATTTGCGTTGCGTGGGCTGTAGCGCTGGTGCTCGTGGCGCGTTCGCTCGCGGCTCGCGCGGCGACGCCATTCTTCGCGGCGCTGGTCGCGCTCCTGGTCGCTGCGCTCGGCTTCAGCCGCTCCGTCGGCCTCGCGGACGGAGCGCTCATCGCCTTCGGCGGTGCCGGCGTTCTCTTCATCCGCGCCGCGCTGCGCGATGACGACGATGCGGCCTGGCGTCACGGCGCGGTGCTGCTCGGTTTCGCCGCGAACTGCAAGAACGAAGGGCTGGCCCTGCTGGTGGCGGTGACGATCGCCGTCGTCCCGGCATCGTGGCCGCGTGTTCGCAAACTCGTGCCCGCGTACGTCCTCGCCGTTCCGTGGCTCATCCTGCGCGCCGCGCACACGCTTCCGACCGACCTCGCCGAAGGCTCGGCACTATCCCGGCTACTCGCGCGGCTGCCGCATGCATTTCAAATCCTCGTGTACCTTGCGGAACAGTTGCCCAAGCCGTGGTTCTGGGTCGCGATCATGGTCGGCATCCTTCTCGGCCCGGCGGCGGCGCGGCGCCGCGAGCGCTTCATTTTTCTCGTCACCGCCATCCAGTTTCTTTTCTACGTCACCGCGTATCTCGCCACGCCGAACGACCTGCGCTGGCATGTCCTGAGCTCGTGGTCGCGGCTGACGACGCATCTCGCCGTCCCCATCACCTTCGCCGTTTTCCTCATGCTTGCGAATTCGTTGCGGCACGGCCAAGATGCGCCGCATGCCGAAGCTGGATCCGACGAGTGATGAATTCCGTGCAGCCGGCCACAAGCTGATCGACTGGGTGGCCGACTACCTCGACGGCGTCGACCAGTACGACGTCCTCTCGCGCGTGAAGCCCGGCGACATCGAGAAACAGTTCGCCGCGAAACCGAGCGTCGACGGACGTCCGTACGACGCGATCCTCGCCGAAGTCGGCGAGAAGATCATGCCGGGGATCACGCATTGGAACCATCCTGCATTCTTTGCTTACTTCTCGATCACAGGCTCGCAGGCCGGCATCCTTGCGGAGTTGCTGACCGCGGCGCTGAACGTGAACGGGATGATCTGGCGGACCTCGCCGTCGCTCACCGAGCTCGAAACCGTCACTCTCCGTTGGCTTCGCGAGACGCTCGGTCTTCCCGAAAATCTATTCGGCATCATCAACGACACGGCGTCGATCAACTCCTTTCTCGCGCTCGCCGCCGCGCGGCAAGTCACCGCGCCCAACATGCGCACGCACGGCTTCGCCGGCGCGCCGGTGATGCGCGTTTACTGCTCCGAGCACGCGCACTCCTCCATCGAAAAAGGCGCGCTGGCCCTCGGCCTCGGCATCGAAGGAGTGGTGAAGATCCCGGGTGATGAGACGTTCGCGATGAGCGTCGACGCACTCGAAGCCGCCATCGCGCGCGACCGCGCGGCCCGATTCGTTCCCTGCGCGATTTCGGCAACCGTTGGCACGACCTCGTCCGCCGCCGTCGATCCCGTGCGCCGCATCGCGGAGATCGCGAAACGCGAGAATGCCTGGCTGCACGTCGATGCCGCCTACGCCGGCCCCGCCACGATCTGTCCGGAGTTCCGCTGGCTCTGGGACGGAATCGAAAGCGCCGACTCGATCGTCGTCAATCCGCACAAGTGGCTCTTTACGCCGATCGATTGCAGCGTGCTCTACACGCGTCACCCCGACGTGCTGCGCGAGACGTTCTCGCTCGTCCCCGAATACCTGAAGACGAGCGACACGGGGGAACTGAGTTACATGGACTACGGCCTCCAGCTCGGCCGCCGCTTCCGCGCGTTGAAACTCTGGTTCCTCTTCGAACACTACGGCGTCGCGAAGATGCAGTCCGTAATCCGCCAGCACGTGGCCGACGCGGCGCGCCTCGCCGCGGAACTGCAGAAGCGTGACGACGTCGAATTGATCGCGCCGCAAAATTTGAGCGTGGTCGTCTTCCGCAAAGTCGTCCGCAACGACGGCGCGATCGACGAAGCCGCCTCCGAACGCGCCAGCATCGAAGCCCTCGAACGGATGAACGCCAGTGGCCGCCTCTTCGTCTCCCACACCCGCCTCGCCGGCCGCTACGGCATCCGCGTCGCGATCGGCAATGGCGCGACGGAGTGGGAGCACGTGGCGAGAGTGCTGGAGTATTTGTAGGAGCGATACCCCGTCGCCGGATGGCGACACGTACGGTAGCCGGTGGTCGCGGGCGAAGCGCGAGACCACCGGATCAACATGCGTAACGGCCAATCGACCCGGCAGGGGTCGCGGATCAAATACCAACCGGCGTGAATTCCCTCCGCGACCGCTGCCGCGGTCGGGAAATTGGGCACGTTCGTGAATCCGGTGGTCTCGCGCTTCGCGCGCGACCACCGGCTACCATACGTGACGCCTCCGGCGTCCGAGGTCCGTTTACACTCTCTGCAATGGGTCACATCGAAGCGGCGCCGAAACCCGCGGCGCCCACTCTCCTCGATGCGTTCATAGAAGACGCCCGCGAGTGGTGCCGCGGACGGATGTGGATTCCTCGCGCAGTCCTTCTGCTGTTTCTCGTCTACATCTTCACCGTCAAGTTCCGCGATCCGACGCGTTGGACGATTTTCTACGGCATCACGCTCGGATTTCATGAGATGGGGCACCTCGTCTTCGCGTGGGCGCCGCACTTCATCACCGCGATCATGGGGAGCGTGTTTCAGATCGCGATTCCGATCGTCTGCGTCCTCTACTTCATCTTCCGGCAGCGCGATTACTTCGGCGCCTCGGTCGGCGGATTCTGGCTCTCGTACAGCCTGTACGAATTGTCGGCGTATGTCGGCGACGCGCGCTCGAAGGATTTGCCGCTGGTCGGCTTCGCATCGTCCGAGGATCTCGAACACGATTGGGGATACCTGCTTGGCGCGCTGCACATGCTGCCGGCGGATCACTTTTTCGCGTTCGTCCTGCGGATGCTCGGACTCGCGGCCGGACTCGGATCGTGCGCGTTCGCGGTCTGGCTGCTGATCACGATGGCGCGATCGCACAATGCTCGCGGATTTGCGTGATCAGCGTTTCGCCGAACGCTTCGAGCTTCGCGTCGCCAATGCCGTAGATTCCGCGCAGCTCGTACAGCGTCGACGGCCGGACGCGCGCGATTTCGCGCAATGTCTTGTCGCTGAAGATGACGTATGGGGGAACGCCGCGCTGTTCCGCCTCGGCGCGCCTCCACACGCGCAGCCGCTCGAACAGTTCGCGGTCGTGCGGCTGCAGCGGATCGAGCGGCGCCGGGCCCGATGACGATCGCGACGCAGCCTTGTCCTTCTTCCGAACCGCCGGCTGCCGCAGCTTGACCTCGGCAATTCCTTTCATCGCGTCGCGAGCGCGCGCGCCGAGGCGGAGGATCGGGTATTCGTCCTCGGTCTGGCGAAGGAAATCCTGCGCGATCAGTTGATAGATCCATTCGCGGAGCTCGTGCTTGGTCGAGCTTTTCAACAATCCGAATGTCGATAAGCGCGCATGGCCGCGATCGCGGACTTTTTCCGTGTCTTCGCCGCGCAAAACGCTGACGACATGTCCGACGCCGAACGATTGGTTGACGCGATAGACGCACGAAAGAATCTTTTGCGCGATCACGATCGCGTCGGGGACGCTTTCCGTTTCGCCGAGGCAGATGTCGCAGCCGTGGCAGTTGTCGGCGGTGTATTGCTGGCCGAAATACTCGACCAGCGCGCTGTGCCGGCACGCGGCGGCGGAGCAGTAGCGATCGAGATCGCGCACGTGGCGCATCGCCGACTCGACCCACTGCGGATCCGGTTCGATACCGTCGCCGCCGCGCTCAAGCATCGTTCGCCAGACGATGGCGTCGGCGGCCGAGTAGAGCAGCACGCACTCCGCTTCCAATCCGTCGCGGCCGGCGCGTCCGCTCTCCTGTTGGTAATGCTCGATCGACTTCGGCATCCCCGTGTGCAGCACGAAGCGGACGTTCGATCGATCGATGCCCATGCCGAATGCGACCGTGGCAACGACGAGATCGCATTTCTCCGTCGCGAATTTCTCCTGCGCCTCGCGACGCTCCTCGGGCGACAGACCCGCGTGATACGCGACGACGTTGACGCCTTTGCGCCGCAGTTTCTCGGACAACGAATCGACGTCGCGCCGGCGGATGCAATAGACGATGCCCGCCTCGCCGCTGTGCCGCTCGACAACTTCGAGCACCTGCTTCCATTCATCCGTGCGCGGCAGAACGCGATAGGTGAGGTTGGGGCGATCGAAATCACCGACGAGCATCAGCGGATCGCGAAGCGAAAGCTGCTCGGCGATATCGCGCCGCACTTGCGGCGTCGCGGTGGCCGTGTACGCGTGCACCGACGCCTCGGGAAACGTCTTGCGAAGATCGCGAAGCTGCCGGTACTCGTGACGGAAATCGTGGCCCCAGTGGCTGATGCAATGCGCTTCATCGATCGCGAATGTGCGCACGTTCGCGCGTTGCAGCAGATCGCGAAAACTCGCCATTGCCAGGCGCTCCGGCGAGGCGAAGAGCAGCTTGATTTTTCCGTCGAGTACGGCGCGTTCAATCGCGCGCTGCCGGTCGCTGCTCTGCGAGCTGTTGAGCTGCGCCGCCGCGATGCCGCACTCGCGCAGTCCGTCGACCTGGTCCTTCATCAACGAAATCAGCGGCGAGACCACGACGGTGACGTGCTCGCTCAGCAGCGCCGGCGCCTGGTAGCAGAGCGATTTGCCGCCGCCGGTCGGCATCACCACCAGCGAGTCGCGCCCTTCGATCGACGCCATCATCGCTTCCTGTTGCAGCGGGCGGAAGGAGTCGTATCCCCAGTGATGAGAAATGAGTTCGCGAAGGCGGTCGAGCACCGAGGTGATGGTACCTCGGGGTTGGGCTCTTAGCTCTTAGCTGTTAGCAGTTCCGACCGTCGCCCCCCTAAGAGCCAACAGCTAACAGCTAAGAGCTACAAACATATAATCCGCCACTCATGCATCCGCTCCGCGCCACGCCGCGCCACGCACGAGCAGTCGAAGCCGTCGCGGAGCTGCTCTCGAAGCTCAGGATCGAGTCGATGTTCGTCGGCAGCGTGGCGCGCGCGGCGTGGCTCGGCGGCTTGATCGACAGGGGATCCATCGACGTCCTCGGCCTGATGCAACCGCAACAGAAGAATCAAGTTGCGATGATGGCGAACAACCGCGGTTTTCGCGTGGATGCGGACGAGATCGATCAGGCCGAGGAGCTCGACCTGATTCCGCTCAACTGGATCGATGAAGACGGCGACGTTCGCGTGCACGTTCTTGTCGCCAGCAACGCGCTTTACGCGCGGATGTTCGCGAATGCGCGCACGGTCGCGCTCTACGAGCGGGAGATTCGCGTTCCGTCCGCGGAGGACGTCGCGCTGCTGCTCAGCATGTCCGAGGATCGCGATGACGTTCGCGCGCTTGCAGCGACCGAGGCCTTCGATCGCCGCGCGTTCAACGAGAAGCTCGTGTCGATCGGATTGCGGGAGCTGGCGCTGTGATCTTCATCGACAATCAGCAGGACTTCGATGCCGCCATGGCTCGCGTCGCCGCGCAGCCGATCGTTGCGCTCGACACCGAGGCCGATTCGCTGCATTCGTACTTCGACAAGGTTTGTCTGATCCAGATGTCGATTCCGGGCGAGGATCTGATCATCGATCCGCTCTGCGGATTCGATCTGGCGAAGTTCGGCGAGATCCTCGCGAATCGCGACATCGTCAAGATCCTGCACGGCGCCGACTACGACCTGCGCATCCTCAATCGCGACTTCGGCTTTACCATTTCCAACCTGATCGACACCATGGTCTGCTCGCAGCTGCTCGGCTACGAAGCATTCGGACTGGCCGCGCTTCTCGATCGCCATTTCGGCTTTAAGGTCGACAAGAAGCATCAGCGCGCCGACTGGGCGATGCGGCCGCTGCCGCCGGACATGCTTGACTACGCCGCCACCGACACGCGTCACCTGATCGCGCTCGCCGATCGTCTCCGCAACGAGCTGACGGCGCTCGGACGCTGGGAGTGGGCGGTTGAGGAGTTCGCGCGCCTCGAACAAATCCGCTTCAATGAGAAGGACGCGGACGAAGAACCGTTCCGGCGTTTGAAGGGATTGGGCGCCCTCGACCGCCGTTCGCTCGCGGTCGTTCGCGCGCTCTACGATTATCGCGACGGTCTCGCGCGCGAAGCCGATCGTCCTCCGTTCAAGATTTTCAGCAACGATCTGATCTTCGAGGTGGCCAAGGTCAAGCCGGTCACGCCGCAGGAGTTCGGCGTCATCAAAGGCGTCTCCGGATATCACCGCGGCCGCTACAGCCGCGACGTCGTCCGCCTCGTGCAGGAAGCGATGGCGATCCCCGAGGATGAGCTGCCGGAGAAGGGCGAAACGAAGACGTGGCTGCGCGACCGCGAGGTAGAAGCGCGCGTCGATCGGATGAAGAAAGCGCGCGACAAGATTGCCAAAGATCTCAAGGTCGACGCCTCGGTGCTCGCGCCACGCCATGTCCTCCTCACGGTCGCGCAAGCCCAACCACAGGAGCCGGCCGATCTCGACGGCATCGCGTCGATGCGCAATTGGCAGAAGGCGCTCCTCGGCCAGGCGCTGATCGACGCGTTACGCGGCGGCGCGAAGCCGCCGCAGGCGAAGTTGTTTTGATGTGTAGGGAGGGGTATCATGCATGCCTTAAGGAGGCTTGCCATGAGAGTTAAGAACGTATTCCGCTTTTTCACTGTCGCGCTGTTTCTTGCCGTGGTTTCCTCGATGAACGCCTCTGGTGGATCCGAAATCATCAGAACGTATTACATCGGTTGTAATCCAGGCACGTTGTATCAGATCGGGCAGAGCGGGCATCTCTGTTCAGGTGGCTCGTGGAGCACCGGCTCGTCGTCGGAAGCCTGGTGGATGGAGGTTGAATCGACCTCTTGCGATACAGGCGACGGCAGCGATACGTTCTTCGAGCGCTGCGACACCGGCTGGGTGCAGCGGAGCGTGCTTGGCGCCTGCGAGTGTGAGCATCACGTTATCCAGTGACGTCAGCACTGCACGGCATCCCCCTAGGGCAACACCATTGCGGCGCACGGTAGAATGCGCGCCGCAATGGATACCATCAAAGACTACAAAGTGATCGTCATCGGATCCGGCCCTGCCGGATGCACTGCGGCGATCTATCTCTCGCGCGCCAATCTCGCGCCGCTCGTCCTCGAAGGGTTGCAGCCGGGCGGGCAGCTCACCATCACCACCGACGTCGAAAACTATCCCGGCTTTCCCGACGGAATCCTGGGGCCGAAGCTGATGGACTTGATGCGGCAGCAGGCGGAACGTTTTGGCGCGATCTTCAAGATGGAGCAGGTCGAGAACGTTCACCTCACCGGCCATCCCTTCACGATCACGACCGATTCGCACATCTACGAATGCGAGGCGTTGATCATCGCCGCGGGCGCGTCCGCGATGCAGATCGGATTGCCGAGCGAGAAGGCGCTTCAGGGCTTCGGCGTCTCGTATTGCGCCACCTGCGACGGATTCTTTTTCAAGAACAAAGAGATCGTCGTCGTCGGCGGTGGCGACTCGGCGATGGAAGAGGCAACGTTCCTCACCAAGTTCGCCAGCAAGGTCACCGTCGTCCATCGCCGCGAGGAGTTGCGCGCATCGAAGATCATGCAGGACCGCGCCCGCGGCAATCCGAAGATTCAGTTCATCCTCAACTCGACCGTCGACGAAGTGATCGGCACGAAAGAGGGGGGAATCACCTCCCTCAAGTTGCGCAATCTGAAGTCGAGCGAGGTGACCGACTTCGCCACGCAAGGGCTTTTCGTTGCCATCGGCCATACGCCGAACACGCAGGCGTACGCCGGGCAGCTGGAGCTCGATGAGCGCGGCTACATCTGCCTGCGCCATCCGCATTCGACGGCCACGAATATTCAGGGCGTCTTCGCGTGCGGCGATGCCGTCGATCATGTGTACCGCCAGGCTGTCACCGCGGCCGGCACCGGCTGCATGGCGGCGCTCGACTGCGAGAAGTGGCTGACACACGAGCGCATCACCGAGCGATGGGACCTTCCGGTAGGGGAAGAGGATCGCGATTGACGCGCACCGCCGGGACGGTCCTCATCCTCGGCGGCGGTGGGATGGTCGGCGTGCAGGTTGCGCGTGAAGTGGCGCGCGAGCTGAGTCCGAAACGGATCGTCATCGCGTCGATCAGCGAGGCCGAGGTCACGTCGGCGATCGAGTTTCTGCGCGATCAACTGGGCGACGGTATCGAAATCGTCGGCGAGTGGGGCAACATCTTTGTCCCCGAGGAGCTGAAAGGCGTCGATCGTGTGTCGGTCGTTGAGAACCGCGAGTACTACGACAAACTCTTCGACGCCGTCTTTCGCCGCGAAGTGAGTTACCAGACCTCGGCGCTCTATCAGCTCGTGGCGAAGTACCAGCCGGAAATCGTGATCGATTCGATCAACACGGCCACCGCCATCAGCTATCAAAACGAGTTCGAGCTGGCCATCGAGACGAAGGAGTTGATCGACGGTTTCCGCGACCGCACCGGCGACATTCCGCGCGACGAGTTGGAACCGCTGTTCGCGACGATCCGGAAGCTGCTCATCGCGCAGGGCATCCCGCAGATTGCGCGGCACATCCTCCTGCTCAACGAGACACTCAAGAACACAGGTGTCGAGATCTACGTCAAGGTCGGCACGACCGGCACGGGCGGCATGGGATTGAACATTCCGTACACGCACAGCGAGGACAAGCCGTCGTTGACGCTGCTGGCGAAATCGGCGATCGGCTTCGCACACACCGGCCTGCTCTTCCTGATGGCGCGCACGCCGGGAGCGTCCGAGGACGAGCACAGCGCGATCGTGAAGGAAGTGAAGCCGGGCGCGATGATCGGCTTCCGGCGCGTGGAGAAGCGCCACATCGGCGTGCGCGGCGAGAACGGGAAGGCGTATCTCGTCGAGCCGCACGAGGAGGCGCTCGGCGCGCAGTTGCAGTTGCGCGATGACGCCCATTACGAGCGATTCGAAGACCGCGACGTGCCGCTCGAAGTCATCGGCGCCGACACCGGCGAAAACGGCTTCTTCTCCATCGGCGAGTTTCAGGCCATCACGTTTCCGCGGCAGATGGAGTACGTCACGCCCGAAGAAGTGGCGCGCACGGTCGTCCTCGAAATCCTCGGCGCATCGACCGGCCGCGACGTGCTGGCGGCGATCGATGGCGCCATCACTGAGCCGAGCTACCGCGCCGGCGTCCTGCGCGATCACGCCATCCGGCAGATGCAGACGCTCGAAGCGCAGAAGCGCGGCGAGGTCCCCTCGATCGCCGTCGGCCACCTCGGGCCGCCGCGGCTGTCGAAACTTCTGGCCGAGGGATATCTGATCCGGCAGGCGGCAGGGACGTCGAAGATCGTGGAGATCGCCGCCATCGACGCGGCGGAGATGCAGCGCCGCGTCGAGGACTATCTCGCCGCGAATCCGGCGGTGGCCAGCACGATCGTCCGCGTGGGTACACCCATTCTTCGCGAGCGCGCCGGCGGGCTGACGATTACGCGCGGACCGCGCATCAGCATTCCCGCCGTGATCGCAGGCCGCACAGTCGTCGACCTCAATGGCGATGACGTCGATCACTACGCCGCATCGGGATGGGTCGATCTACGGCTGTCGAACTTCGAGCGCTGGCAGCGCCGGCTCACGAACGCGAAGCCGGGCGACATCGAGCGCTTCGGATCGGCCGCATTCGACGCCACGCGCTATCCCGGCGACACCTTCGAGCCCGGCGATTTCGTCGGCTGGCTGTTCGTCAACGAAGCGGACGAACAGAAAATCTACGGACGGCGATTGTTCTAGCGCCGCACCCGAAGCCGAGGCGTTTCGTCCGGTAGCCGCTGATGCTCCAGCGCACCGCAAAAATCGCGGCACACCCGACGCCGGATGGCGTCACGTACGGTAGCCGGTGGTCGCGCGCGAAGCGCGAGACCACCGGAATTCATCGCGACGATTTTTTCCGACCGCGGCAGCGGTCGCGGAGGGAACTCACGCCGCCTGGTATTTGATTCGCGACGCCCTCCGGGGTCGATACCCTGGACGTGCTCATTAACCGGTGGTCGCTCGCTTCGCTCGGACCACCGGCTACCGTACGGGACGCCATCCGGCGTCCGGTGCGAAGCGCCTTAGAACGCGTTGAGAATGTACGCGAGCGGATTGACCGGGACGTTATTCAGGCGCACCTCGTAGTGCAGATGCGGGCCGGTGGAGCGGCCGGTGGAACCGACGTAGGCGATGACGTCGCCGCGCTTCACGTGCTGTCCAGGCTTCGCCGCGTAGGCCGAAAGATGGCCGTAACGCGTCGAGAAACCGTAGCCGTGCGAAAGGTAGATCACGTTCCCGTAGCCGTTGGCCCATTCCGCCTTGACCACGATGCCGTCGGCGGGAGCGCGAACGGGTTGGCCCACCGCCGACGAAATGTCGATCGCGTTGTGCGTGCCCGGCTCGCCGGTGAATGGATCGGAGCGTCCGCCGAAACCGTCGGTCAGGATGCCGCGGACGGGAGCGATTGACGGCGTCGATGCGAGGAGCTGCGATTGCGCGACCAGCTTCTGCTCGAGAACGGAGAGATCGCTCTCGATGCGGTGCGAGCGGAAGGCCATCTTGTCGACGTCATCGCGGTATGGGTTGTCGCCGAGGTCCTGGGGGCGAAGGCCGCCGACGCCGCCCTGGGCGCTGTCATCGAGACTGCTGATGCCGGCGTAGATCGCCAGCTTGCGGGTGCGGTCTTCAACGGTGTGGAGCTGGCCGCGGAGCGCTTCGACCGACTTGCTGAACTGCTCGTTGGCGGTCTGCAGCTCCTTGTTTTCGTAGCGAAGTTTGCTGAGCTCGTGGGTCTGCGAGAGGGACGTGAAGTACTGGACCGAGAAGAACGTCGAGAGACAGAGCGACGAAGTAACGATCGAAACTACGGAGAAGAGCAGGCGGTGCGACACCTTCAACTTCCGGAACTTCGCCCGCGCGTGGGGGACGAAGATGATTGTTGAATAGCGTTGATCCATGCTCACTCCTTGGCACCGTATTGGACAGCGGCGAGGGCGTATTCTATGGAAAGGAGGTCCGGAGTCAACGCCTAACTTCTGTGCATACAAGCACTTCCGGGTCGATTTTATGGTGATACCCCATATTCCGTGAACATGCGGAAGGGTTTTCGGTGTATAACGCAAATAACGTTTTGGATGACTGGTCGGTGGCGGAGTGGCTAGTGGTCAGTGAAAGAACGGCGGAGCGGGCATCTTCTGACCACTGACCACTGACGACTGGCCACTATCTCTAACTGCTATGTAAATGACCCGTCCTTGCATAAAATCGCCGGCCGCATGCTTCGCACCGTCATCGCCGCCACCGGGAGCCACATCCCGCCGGTCCGGGTTCCCAACTCGGAATTCCTGAACCACGACTTCCGGACTGCCGACGGCCAGCCGTTGCCGAAGACGAACGCCGAGATCGTGCAGCAGTTCGAAGCGATCACCGGAATCCAGGAGCGCCGCTACGTCGAGCCGGGCACCGTCACCTCGGACATCGCGTTCGCCGCGGCGAACGAGGCGCTGACATCCTCCGGCATCGATGGCGAGTCGCTCGACCTCATCATCGTCGCCCACAACTTCGGCGACGTGCGGCGCGGCGGCGGTCATCCCGACCTGGTGCCGTCGCTCGCGGCGCGCGTGAAGTCGAAGTTGCGGATCAGCAATCCGCGCGCGGCAGCATTCGACCTCGTCTTCGGCTGCCCCGGCTGGATCCAGGGCGTGATCACCGCCGACGCCATGATCCGCGCCGGCGACATCCGGCGCGCGCTCATCATCGGCTCCGACACGCTCTCGCGCATCTCCGATCCGCACGACCGCGACAGCATGATCTACGCGGACGGCGCCGGCGCAACGGTCCTCGAAGCGCGCGATACCGACGCCGGCATTCTCGCGCACGCCACGCGCTCCGACACGCTCGACCACTCCACGATGCTGACCATGGGTCCGTCGTACAAGGACGAGGTCTTCCTCGAGGCGCTCTTCCTGAAGATGGAAGGCCGCAAGCTTTACAAGTACGCCCTGCAAACCGTCGCCGGCTCGATGCAGGAGTGCCTGGACAAAGCCGGCATCCCGCTCAGCGCGGTCTCGAAGATTCTCATCCATCAGGCCAACGGCAAGATGGACGAAGCGATCATCAACGCGCTCTACGGCGCCCAGAATCTGACCCCGCCCGCGGGCGTGATGCCGATGACCATCTCCTGGCTCGGCAACAGCTCCGTCGCCACCGTCCCCACGCTTCTCGACCTGATCGCCAAGCAGCAGCTCAACGCCTACGCATTCCACAGCGGCGAGATCGTGCTCTTCGCCTCCGTCGGCGCGGGGATGCACATCAACGCATTCGTCTACCGGATGCCGTAGCAGGCTGCCTTGTATTGTTGTCGGTTGTCTGTTGTCGACGGCGACAACAGACAACCGAGGATCCAATCAGCAGTCATCCGGGATGCGGTAGTTACCGCGTCGATTCGCGAATGACGAAGTCGCCTCCGGGCGACGTTGCTTTTAATAGTGCATCGAGTTTGTCGACGGTCGGCACTGCTTCACCGCGCTCGTAACGCGCGTATGCATTGCGCGAGGACGCGCCAAGGCGCGTAGCGACTTCGCGCAACGATGCGCCGCTCGCTTCGCGGCGGCGGCGAAGCAGCAGCGCGGTCATCGCTGCAGCGTCGCTTCCGGAAACCTCGAATTCGAGCTTTCCTCGGGGATGAACTACCGCCTTGAAGTCCGGCTGGTTCACCATCGTCTCCAGCCAGTCAGCGATCATTGTCAATGCTTCTGCCCTCGTACGCCCCTGTGTCGCAGCATCGAGCAATGAAATCTCGGCGAGCCAGAACTTTCCGTCGCGCACCAGATTGCCTTCGAATCTCATCTTCGCTCCCGGCAGGCCCGTCTCAGAATTGCCTGCGCCAGCCGCTCATTGATTTCGCGATGCCGCGGAACGGCTTCTTCGCGGTTGCCGTCGGTCCAGACATCGTGACGCCCGCCGCTTCGTGTAAAGCGCCAACCGCAATCGGTCAGCTTCCTCTCGAGATCGCGGCGCTTCACGAGGCCCGAGTGTACACTGATTTGTGTGCGCAGGGTGCCGTTTGTCACAGTCCTGCAACCTCCCCAAATCTCCGGCGTATCATCCGGCGACCAGTTCGTCCCATCGAAAAGGAGAAGCCTGCATGCGCCGAGTGTTGTTCGGAATCGGAGTCCTCTTCCTCGCTGTCAACGGGTTCGCGCAAACTGCCGACGAGATCATTGCGCGGTACATCTCAACGATTGGTGGCTTGGATCGCATCCAAGCCGTCACCTCGCTCAAGCGCACCGGCAAGTTCACCGGCGGCGGCGGATTCGAGGCGCAGATCCTCGAGGAAAACGCCCGCCCCAACCTCGTGCGGCAGGAGTTCGCGCTGCAGGGGATGACCGCGGTCAACGCCTACGACGGCACCACCGGCTGGAAGATCGATCCGTTCGAAGGGAAGAAGGATCCCGAGGCGCTCAGCGAGGAAGAGCTGAAGTCGATCATCGAGGATTCCGATCTCGACGGCCCGCTCGTCAACTACGCGAAGAAGGGCAACAAGGTCGAGTACCTCGGCACCGAGACCGTGGAGGGTTCCGAGGCTTACAAGATCAAGGTGACGACTCCGGCCGGCGATGTGCGGACGTACTTCATCGACAGCAGCTCGTACGTTCCGATCAAGATCGAGACGCGCCGCATGATCCGCGGCGCCGAACGCAACTACGAAACCATCCTCGGCGATTACAAAGAGGTCAACGGCTGGTACCTGCCCTTCTCCGTCGAGAACGGGGTGAAGGGCAATCCCAATCGGCAGAAGACGACCTACTCGAAGATCGAAGCGAACGTGCCGATGGCGAGCGCGCTCTTCGTGAGGCCGGGAACTGGAGCCACGGTGACCGTCGCGCAGGCATCCACCACCACTGCACCCGCGCAGCCCGCGCCATCGTCTCCAACAACCGACAACCGACAACCGACAACAGCATCATCAGCTCCCGTTACCGTCGACTCCGAAACCATCTCCGGCCTCGGCGCGCGCAACATCGGTTCGGCAGCCATGTCCGGACGCATCGCCGCCATCGACGCCGTGCAGGAAGCGAATCGCATCACCCTCTACGTCGGCGCCGCCAGCGGCGGCGTCTGGAAGTCGGTCAACGGCGGCACCACCTTCAAGCCGGTCTTCGACAAACAGCCGGTGCAGTCGATCGGCGCCATCGCCATCGATCCGAAAACTCCGAAGACCGTCTGGGTCGGCACCGGCGAGTCGTGGACGCGCAACTCTGTTTCGTACGGCGACGGCATCTACAAGTCGACCGACGGCGGCGACAACTGGACCAACGTGGGTCTTCCGAACTCG
>DATART010000391.1:0-1685 GCA_036264035.1 Thermoanaerobaculia bacterium
ATCCGCAGATTTCGCAGATGAACGCAGATCGGTTTGCGCGTCGTCGACGTCGCCGCCACCGCGCGCGCTTATGGATCAGGCTTTGATCTCGCGAGGATGTCCCGTTCGATGCGACGCGGACCCTTCGAGGCACGCACGAAAATCGGCTCGCCCCAAGCAGACGGATCGAATACGTCTGCGAAGATGAGTTCGTTCATTTCTTCGTCGGTGAGGTGCCGATCACGATCTAAGTCTGCGGGAGTTTTGCGCATGGATGCGGTCTGGCTGTTACCGCGACGTCGAGGTCGACTGCAACGCGGCAGCTGGCGCGGCTCCTACGCCGACCGTCCCCGTCACCGCGAAGACCGGCATCTTCTGCTGCAACCCCTTCAGGGCGAACTCGCCGAGGGACTCCGTTTCGAAGCTGCCGATGATGCGGTCCATCGTGTTTTGCGAGATCACCACCTGCCCGGGCTGGGCCACGCCGCTTTCGAGGCGTGAGGCGATGTTGACGGACGATCCGAGGACCGTGTAGTCGACGCGCTTCTCGGTACCGACGTTGCCGACCACCGCCAGGCCGCTGTTGATGCCGACGCGCACCTTTACCGGCGGCAGGTTCGTCTTTGCGCGCTCCACGTTCCACTCGTTCACCATGCGCTGGAGCATCAGGCCGGTCAGCACGGCGCGGTCGGCGTGGTCGTCCTGCGGCATCGGCGCACCGAAGAACGCCATCACCGCATCGCCGATGAATTTGTCGAGCGTTCCGCCGTACGCGAAGATCGATTCCACTGCGCACGAGAAAAAGTGCGAGAGGAACTCCGCCACTTCCTCCGGCTTCTTCGACTCCGACATCGGCGTGAAGCCGCTGATGTCCGCAAAGAGGATCGAGAGATCGGTGCTGCGCACTTCCGATTCGGTCGAGATAAGGCCCTTCACGATTTCGTCGACCACCGCCGGTGAGTGGTAGCGCTCCATGCGCGAGCGAATCTTCTTTTCTTCCTCGATCTTCTCGGCGAGCTGCGCGCGCTCGATGGCCACGGCAGCGAAATTCGCCAGTGCCGTGAGGAGATCGAGATCCTCTTCCGTGAAGCTTCCGATGTGGATTGGCGAGTCGACCTGCACCGCGCCGATCACGCGCTGCCGGTTCCATAGCGGCACGCACATCGCCGAACGGATGCCGTGAATCGCGATCGATTTCCCGCCGAGGAGCCGCGCGTCTTCCAGCGCGTTCGAGGTCATCAGCGCCACCTGCTGCTGCGCCACCATCTTCAGGATCGTGCGCGAGATGGGGATGTCCTGCTGCTCGGCTCCGTCGATGAATTTCGTCAGCTTCGGAACGGGATTGCCTTCCTCGTCGAAGAGGATGATCAGTCCGCGTTCGACCGGCAGGTAGCGGAAGATGATGTCCATCACCGTCTGCAGCACGACCTGCAGCTCTTCCGACGCGAGCAGCGCTTTCGCGACCTGCACGAGCACCTGGAAAATCTTCTCGCGCGACACTGCCGGCTCGCGCAGCCCCGGCTGCGACGGCGGACGCGTGATCGGCACCTTGTTGTCGAGCGCCTCCGAGATGTCGAGGCCGAACTCGGAATTGAAGTCGGAGATGCGCCGGATGACGGTGCCCGAGGGGTTGTCGAACATCGAGTCGGCGTTGAAGTCGACCGACGGCATGGCCCGCGCGTCGAGCAGCACCGACCCCACCGACA
>DATART010000395.1:0-4279 GCA_036264035.1 Thermoanaerobaculia bacterium
TACGTCATGAAGGACGGGATCCTCTACGACGCGAAGAAGTTGCTGCGTGACGTCGAAGTGATGGTGCAGAACGCGAAGTCGGCGGAGGCGAAGAAGTGAAGCGGATCGCATTCGTGCTGCTCTTTCTTTGCGCGTGCGGACGCGAGGAGCGCGAGCCATCGACGACGATGCCTGCGAATCCACCGCCGATGCGCACCGCGACGGCCACCGCCGCCCCTGGAGGCGGCGGATACCAAAAAATCGGGGCGGTGCCTCCCGCTCCGCCGCATGCGAATCGATCGACGCCGCAGAAGTGCGCGGGCGACGGCAGCTACGTGCAGGCGGTCGACTGCTTCCGCATGTCGGCCGGATTCCACTTCGCCCTTGACGGCGTCCGCGGGGAGATGACCCGTCCGACGCCGGGCCTGGAGCGCGCGCAATTCAAAACGGGCGGTGTCACGTGGATCGGCGAGGCGAAACATCAGGGCGTGGTCTGGAGCCGCAACGGGACGCATGATCTTTCGCCGCCGGATGTGGTCAACCGCGTCTGGCAGCGAACGACGATGGTGCTCGATCCGCAGAAGAAAGAAGGATCGCCGCAGCTCGCCGGAACGGAAACGATTTCCGGCGAGAGCTGCAACCACTACCACTTCACCAACGCCAACAGCGGCGAAGTCAATGACGTCTGGGTCAGCACCCGCGACGGACGCATCGTGAAGTGGACAGCGGGGAAGTCGGTGATGGAGTTGCGTTGATTGTCGACGTTTTGACGCGGGGACGCGGAGGAAACCTATGGCCGGTTATTCGGGAACGCCGTTGGCGAAGAAGCTCGGCATCACCGCCGGCACGAACGTCTTCGCTGACGGCGCGCCATCCGATTACGGATCGCTGCTCGCGCCGCTGCCGGAGGACGTCACATTCGTCAGGAAGTTGACGAATTCGGCCGACATCGTCCACCTCTTCACGAAATCGGCGTCGGAACTCGACGCCAAACTCCGCCGTTGGCGCGATGCAATTCGAAGCGACGCCGCCATCTGGATTTCGTGGCCGAAGAAGGCGTCGAAAGTGCCGACGGACATCACCGAGGATGTCATCCGCGAGATTGCGCTGCCGCTGGGGTTTGTCGATGTGAAAGTCTGCGCCGTGGATGACACGTGGTCAGGCCTGAAGCTGGTGATTCGGAAAGAGCTGCGGCTGTGATCGAGCAACTGGCGGTGCCCGTCAGCGACGACGACGTCCGCGATCTCGCCCTCCTCCTGCTCGATGCCACCGCCGCCGGCGCCTCGGTGGGCTTTCTCGATTCGCTGACGCTGGAATCCGCGCAGCGCTGGTGGAGGGAGAACCTCGCCGGTGCCGGCGTCGTCCTCGTCGCGCGTGATGACGCAGGGATCGTGGGAACGGTTCAACTGCGTCCCGCGCCGATGCCGAACCAGCGGCATCGCGCCGACGTCGCCAAGCTCCTCGTCCATCGCCGCGCGCGCCGCCAGGGCCTCGGCGGAATGCTCATGAAGGAGATCGAACGCCGCGCCCGATCCGCCGGCTTCACGCTCCTGACGCTCGACACGAAGCGCGGCGACGCCGCCGAATCGCTCTATCGCCGCGCCGGTTGGACCGAGGTGGGAGTCATCCCCGGATACGCGTTGAACCCGGATGGGTCGATGTGCGACACGGTCGTGTTCTACAAAGCGATCAACGAGTAGTAGATGAAACCGGAGATGGCGGCGCTGCCTCGCTTCCCAATGTGTGGCCTGCGATACTGACGCGGTGTCGAAACCTCCGCTGCTCGCACGGCTTCTTATCGCGCTGGCGATCCTGCCATTCGTGATTGTCTACGGGCTTCTTGCTACCGGCATGGTGCGCACGTACCGCAGCCTCACCGGCAGCATGGATCCGACGATTCCGGTCGGGGCGCGCATGATCGCGGTGCGGAGCGGCACTCTCCATCGCGGCGACGTCATCGCCTTTCGGTACCCGCTCAATCCGGACGTGGTCTTCGCCAAGCGGCTTGTGGCGGTGGGAGGAGACACGGTCGAGATTCGGTCAAAGCGACTGTTCGTCAATGGCGAAGCGGTCGCGGAGCCGTACGCCGTTCACATGGATCCAACGACCTACCCGGCGAACCCGTTACTTCCGGAGCCGTATCGATCGCGCGATCATTTCGGCCCGTTCGCGGTGCCGAAGGGTGCCTACTTCGTGTTGGGCGACAACCGCGACCGCTCCTCGGACTCGCGGTACTGGGGAGTCGTTCCGAGCGAAAACCTGCAAGGGCGGGTCATCCTCGTGTTCTCGTGGTCAGAGGGATTCCGCCAGCTCTGAAGTTTCGGCCTCTCTGCCCCCTTCCTCCATTAAATACTACATTTTTGGTGGTGTGGATTCGCTGCCATCCATACCCTCCTTTAATAACGCAACGTCCAAAGCGGTAGGGGGGAGATGACTCCGGCGTCGCCTCCGGCACTTCCGGCACTAAAGGCGAAGGCCGCGTCGGCCTTTGCTCGTCCTCGGTTCGATCAACCAATTTGAGGAGATGCCATGACCCGACGAGTGATCCCGTTAACGCTGTTTCTCTCTCTACTCTTCGTCTTGCAGGCTTTCGCGCAGGTGGATCCGGGGGTGCGCGGCGGAGGCGCGGCCGCCGGCTCGCCGCTGTCCTCCGTCGCCGCCAACAACCCGGTGACCATCCTCAACTTCTTCAACGACGGCAAGACCCGATTCCAGGAAATCGATTCCGTCTCAGGCTCGCTGGCCGGCGAGAACGGATTCGGTCTTGGACCGCGCTTCAATTCCAGAAGCTGCGCCGCTTGTCACGCGCAGCCGGCGGTCGGCGGCACCGCGCCGGCGGTGAATCCGCAGGTGGGTGACGCCAACGCTCATGGCGCTACGAATACGATTCCGTCGTTCATCACCAGCAGCGGTCCGGTGCGCGAAGCGCGCTTCCCGTTCTTCTTCGACGCCTTTGGCAATCCCGATCCGAACCGGCCGAACGGCGGCGTCGAGGATCTCTACACGATCGTCGGCCGCGTCGATGCGCCGGCGGCTTGCAACACGAGCGTCATCGTTCAGCCGCGGTTCGCCGACGCGGTGAATACCGGCAACATCATCTTCCGCATCCCGACGCCGACCTTCGGCTCCGGTCTGATGGAGAACATCGAGGACTCGACGCTGCTGGCGAACTTTAACAATCAGCAGAACAACAACGTCGGTGTCGGCGGCACCTTCAATCACAACGGCAACGACGGCACGATCAGCCGTTTCGGTTGGAAGGCGCAGAACAAGTCGTTGGAGATCTTCGCCGGTGAGGCCTACAACGTCGAGCAGGGCGTCAGCAACGAGCTCTTTACGCAGGAACGGCCGCTGCCGGGCGAGGACCAGGTCAGCGGTCTGCCGTCGGCCTGCCGCGTCAATGCGACGCCTGAGGATCACACCAACTTCAACACCACCGCGATCGGCACGCTGAGCGACACCGTGCAGTTTGCGATGTTCATGCGTCTGCTGGCCCCTCCCACGCCGTCGACGACGGTACCGGGCGGCGCGACGTCGATCGCGAACGGACGCAGCCTGTTCAACTCCATCGGCTGCGCGGTCTGCCATACCGCCTCGCTGACGACGACGGCGTCGGCATTCACGCCGAGCCTCGGCAATGCGACGGCGAACCTCTTCAGCGACATCGAGATCCATCACATGGGCAACGGCTTGAAAGACAACGTCGGGCAGGGCGGCGCCGGCGGTGACCAGTTCCGCACCGCGCCTCTGTGGGGCCTCGGCCAGCGCATCTTCTTCATGCACGACGGCCGGACCAAGGACCTGCTCCAGGCGATCGAAGAGCACGACAGCTCGGGTTCGGAAGCGATTACGGTCGAAAGCAACTTCGACTTTCTGAGCGCGTCGCAGAAGCAGGACGTTCTGAATTTCCTCCGAAGTCTCTGACGCACGCAGACAAAAGTGTCTGTGCCACATCCGCATCGCGGGCCGCTGACGAAACAGCGTCAGCGGCCCGATTTCGAAGGGAGAAACGATGCTTCGTCGTACGACTCTGGCGCTTGTGGTTCTTTGCATCCTGCCGATCGCGCGCGCGCAGGACGATGTGTCGCAGCCCGCGGCAACCAGCACGGCGCCGCCTCGCAAACTGCCTACCGACGTCATCCTCCTTAAAGGCGCCGTTCCGAGCGCGAGTGACGGCTCGACTCCGCTACCCGAGGGGGGAGCGGTGAAGAAGGATGTCTACGGCAACGACTACTTCGGCCTCTCCTACGCGTTGCCGTCCGGCTGGTTCGAAAAATACAAAGGGCCGCCGCCGTCCGAC
>DATART010000398.1:0-8251 GCA_036264035.1 Thermoanaerobaculia bacterium
AGTCAAACGATGTGGATGTGGGGAGTTGGGGGTGGGGAGTGGGAACGACGACGGCGACCGCGTCGCGGAAACAACTGGCCGAACTCCCACCCCCTACCCCCCGCTTCCCACACCCATCCCTTATCATCTGCGCGCCGCGGAGGTGCGAATGTCCAGACGTTTCCTCTGTTTTTCCGTTTCCTTCCTTCTATTGATCGCCGCGTGGCCGGCGCTTGCCGACGCGCCGGGCGTGTATGCGATTACCGGCGGGACGGTGCATCCGGTCAGCGGGCCGGAGATCGCAAACGGCGTCGTAATCATCCGCGACGGACTGATCGAATCGTTCGGCGCGAATACCGCCATCCCGCAAGACGCGACGGTGATCGATGTGAAGGGAAGCCACGTTTACCCCGGCCTCATCGACGCGCAGACGTCGCTCGGATTTCCGAACGCGACCGCGCCGCGGCGACGCGGCGGCGGGGCGGGCGCGCGGACTGCCGCGGCCGAGGCGCTGCCGGAGACCGGGCCGTCGTTTGTCGCCTTTCGCGAGATCAAGCTGTCGGACGACGACATCGATTCGAAGCGCGCCACCGGCGTCACGACCATCGTCACCGCGCCGGCATTCGGCATCTTCAACGGCCAGTCGGTGGCGCTGAATCTGAGCGATGGCACGATGGAGTCGCGCGTGATCCGCAACCCGGTCTCGCAGCAGATCTCGTTCAACCCGCGGCCGGCGTGGACGTATCCCGACTCGCTGATGGGCGTGATTTCGTACATCCGCCAGACGTTCATGGACGCGCAACAGTACTCGGCGGCGCGGACGATTTACGACAAGAATCCTGCCGGTTACAAACGCCCCGACGAGAGTCCGTCACTGGAAGCGCTCGGCGGCGTGTTGCGCCGCGACGTGCCGGTGGTCTTCGTCGCCGACAGCGAGCTGATGATGCGCCGCGCCGAAGCGATCGCGAAAGAGTTCAATGTAAAGATGATCATCGCCGGCGCGCGGCAGGGCTACAAAATGGGCGACGAGTTGAAGTCGCTCGGCGCGCCGGTACTGGTGTCAACCAAGTGGGCAACGCCGCCGGCTGCGAAAGAGGATCGTGACGAGCAGCCGTTGCGCGTCATCCGCGATCGCCAACTTTCGCCGACCACTCCCGCGGTGCTGGCGAAGAGTGGCGTTCTCTTCGCGCTCGTCAGCGGCGCGGGCAAGAGCGGCGACTTTTTCCCCGGCATTCGGAAGGCGATCGACAACGGCCTCTCCGCAGACGACGCATTGCGCGCGACGACGATCAATCCCGCGAAGATCATCGGCATCGACCGCCAGCTCGGATCGCTCGACCGCGGCAAGATCGCCAATATCGTCATCACCGACAAGCCGATCTTCGACAAGGAGTCGAAGGTCAAACGGATCTTCATAGATGGCCGGGAAGCGAAGGTGCCTACCGACGATGACAAGAAGAAAGCCGCTGCAGCGACAGGCGGAAGCGCAGTCGATGGAACGTGGAGCTTGGTGGTCAAGGCAACCTCCGGCGACGTGAACATCACCGCCACGCTGCACGCCGAGAACGGCCAGATCAGCGGCACCTACTCCGGCGATCGCGGCGCGGGCGACGTCGGCAACGGAACGCTCGACGGAACGACGGTGCAGTTCTCGATCGCCGGCCGCGGCCAGGAAGAAGCAGGCGACTGGGTCTTCCACGGCACGTTGCACGGCGCGAACATGGACGGAACGGTGTCGACGACGCTGGGCACGTTCCCGTTCACGGGGAGCAGGAAATGATGAGGCTTAAAGATGTTGTCGGTTGTCGGTTTTCCGTTGGCTGTCATTCCGAGCCCGGCGGCGCCCTGGAAGGGCAAAGCACGGCGAGGAATCCCCGGCTGCTAACCACCACCACCCGACCCCCGGTTTCAGCCGGGGATTCCTCGCCGCGCTGCACCCCGCCGGGGTTTCGCCGGCTCGGAATGACAGCGTGCGTTGTCGCTCTCATGGCGCTCGGCGCCTTCGCCCAGGACATCGTCATCCGCGACGCGACCATCCTCACAGTTTCACACGGGAAGATCGAGCATGGATCGATCCTCGTGCATGGCGGGAAGATCGCCGCGGTCGGGACGAATGATCAAGTCACGGCGCCGGCGAACGCGCAGGTGATCGACGCGGCGGGCAAGTTCGTCATGCCCGGAATCGTCGACACGCACAGCCACACGGCGGTCGAAGGCAGCGTCAACGAGGTCTCGCTGCCGAACACCGGCATGGTGCGCATACGAGACGTCCTGAATAACGAAGATATCGACGTCTACAGGCAACTCGCCGGCGGCACCACCACCGCGCTGGTGCTGCACGGCTCGGCCAATCCGATCGGCGGGCAGTCGCAGATCGTGAAGTGGAAGTGGGGACATCCGGTCTCCGAATGGCCGATCTCCGATGCCCCTCGCACGATCAAATTCGCCCTCGGCGAGAATCCGAAGTCGTCGAACTTCCGTCCGCCGCCGGGCATCCCCGCGCAGTATCCGCAGACGCGCATGGGCGTGGAGGAAGTGATCCGCCAGTCGTTCACGGACGCGAAGGATTACATCGCGCGATGGGATGACTACGACGCGAAAAAGAAGCGCGGCGAGAATCCGATTCCGCCGCGCCACGACATCCTGATGGAGACGATGGTCGATATTCTCAAGGGGAAGATCGACGTCCATTCGCACTGCTACCGCTCCGACGAAATCATGATGCTGCTGAATCTTTCCGATGAGGAGGGATTCAAAATCCGCGAGCTGCACCACGTGCTCGAGGGATACAAAGTGGCGAAGGAGATTGCCGCGCACGGAGTCGGCGGCGGCACCTTCATCGACTGGTGGGGATTCAAAGCCGAGGCCTATGACGCGATTCCGTACAACGTCGCGGTGATGGACAAGGCCGGCGTGGTGACGACGGTCAACTCCGACTCAGCCGAGCTGGCGCGCCATCTCAATCAGGATGCAGCGAAGGCGATGAAGTACGGCGGCTTGTCGGAAGAAGAAGCGTTGAAGCTCTGCACGCTGAACGGCGCGAAGCAGCTCCGCCTCGATCACCGCCTCGGATCGATCGACGCCGGCAAAGATGCCGACCTCGTGATCTGGAGCGGTCATCCTTTCTCGACGTACTCGCGCGTCGAGACGACGCTCGTCGACGGCGAGATCCTTTTCGACCGCCAGAAAGATCTGGCCATGCGCGTTGTCATGGCGAAAGAAAAGAAGGATCGCTTAAAGAAGGAAGCTGACGACGAAGCAAAGAACAAGAAGAAGCCGGCCAAGAGCGACGACGAAGCGAAGCCGGAGGTGACGAATGAAAACTAACGCATTCATCATCGCGATGCTCGTCGCGTCATCTGCCTTCGCGCAGTCCGTCATCATCAACAACCCCGGCAAGAAGGGGACGGTGGCCATCCGCAACGCCACGATCGTCCCGATCTCCTCGGCCACAATCCCGAACGGAACGATCGTCTTTTCGAACGGCTTGATCACAGGCGTCGGAGCGGCGGTGAACATCCCGGCGAACGCCACGGTCATCGACGGCACGGGCCTGTTCGTCTATCCCGGTCTGATCGACGCCGGCTCGCATGTCGGGCTCGAAGAGATCAGCGCCGTCCCCGGCACGGTCGACACGGCGGAGCTGGGCGACATCAATCCGAATGCGCGCGCCGAGGTTGCGGTGAATCCGCACAGCAACGTGATTCCGGTGACGCGCGTGAACGGCATCACCAGCGTCGTCACCGAGCCCGAAGGCGGAATCATTTCCGGCTCGTCGGCCATGATCAACCTCGCCGGCTGGACGCCGCAGGAAATGACGTTGAAGGCGCCGCTGGCGATGCACATCCACTTCCCGCGCCTGCGCACGAATGCATTCGATGAGCAGCCTCAGGACGAAGAGGCGGCGAAGGAAGCGGCGAAGAATTACACGAAGCAGATCGACAAGCTGCGCGATGCATTCAAGGATGCCCAGGCGTATTCGAAAGCGTCCGCGGCCCACGTCAAGCGCGTCGATCGTGACCTGATCCTCGAAGCGCTCGTCCCGGTCGTCGAAGGCCGCGAGCCGGTGGTGATGCATGCGAACCTGGAGCGCGACATCCGCGCCGCGCTCAAATTCGCCGACGAGTTCAAGCTGAAGGTGATCCTCGCGGACGCCGAAGACGTAGCCCGCGTCATCCCCGAACTGAAGTCGCGCCACATCCCAGTCATTCTCGGGCCGATCCTTTCTTTGCCCCCGCGCGAAGACGATCCCTACGATCTGATCTTCACGAACGCGAAAGCGCTGAACGATGCCGGCATCCCGTTCGCCATTCAATCGCAGGACGCGCACAACGCCCGCAACCTGCCGTACAACGCCGCGGCGTGTGCGGCATTCGGACTGCCGAAGGATGTGGCGCTACGCTCAGTCACGCTCGCTCCCGCGCAGATCTTCGGAGTGGCGGACAAGGTCGGCTCACTCGAAACCGGCAAGCTCGCCAACATCATCGTCACCGACGGTGATCCGCTCGAGATCGTGACGCACGTTCGCCATCTGTTCATCAACGGCGAAGAGATCACGCTCGATACGAACCAAACGCTGTTGTACGAGAAGTTCAAAGCAAGACCGTAACGATTTGTCATCCTGAGGCCGCCGGAGGCACGAAGCCGCAGGCGTAGATGCCCGAGGACGCCGAAGGATCTCAAGATGCGCAACCCCGGCTGAAACCCAGTGGGATTCAAACGCAACTTGGGAAGCTTGAGATCCTTCGGCGTCCTCCGGCGACTTCGCCTTCGGCTCCGCGCCTCCGGCAGCCTCAGAGGCTGTGAAGAAATGTTGCATGCGTTTTGTGCGAAGCACTATGGAGTGCGGTGGCAGCGCCACCGCTTTGGGAGGGCGGGGGAATCGTGACGACTCGCAGCATGTGAGGCTTGCTCCGTCTTCGCGATCGGCCAGTCCACCTCCCTCCCAAAGCGGCGGCTCGCTCGCCGCCGCACTCCAAAGCTTCGCGAAATGCGCCACGAGTTGTGCAAGCATGAATCTGGTCACATTTCTTCACACGCTCTGAGCCGGCGAAGACGGGCGAAGGGCCGACATCATCGCGCGACTCTCCCCGAATGCCGGCGCGAACTGCTGGAATGCCGTTCGATGCTTCGCGAATGTCAACGCACCCTTCCGGAATGACAAATCGAGGTTCGATCATCCCCCCGGATGGTCATCAAATGGTCCGGGATCATTCGCAAATGGTGCTTGAACCACTCGCGAATGATCGCCGACAGGTCCCGAATGCTGACGCGACACTCTCAAAGGGTGGCCGCGAGATGCTCGAAGGGTGGCGCGACACTCTCAAGGTGTGACGCGACACCCTCAAGGTGTGACGCGACACTCTCAAAGTGTGACGCGACACTATCGAGGAGTCGGCCGATCATTCCCGGAGGATCGCGGATCATTCCCGGAGGATCGCGGACCATTCCCGGAGGATCGCGGACCATTCTCGGAGCATCGCGGATCATTCTGGGAGGATCGCGGATCATTCTCGGAGCATCGCGGATCATTCTCGGAGCATCGCGGATCATTCTCGGATGATCGCGGATCATTCTCGAATGGTCGCGGATCATTCTCGGATGATCGCGGATCATTCTCGGAGGATCTGGTGTGCTCCCGGAAAAACGGAGCCATCTGATAAGGGAGTCTGACAGCCAGGATCTCAAGATGCGCGGGCTGCGTTGAATCCCCCGGTTCCAGCCGGAGCCGCGAAACTTTAGATCCTTCGTCCGTCTTCGCGGGCTCAGGATGACAACTCTCTCCGGCTCTCCGCGAGTCGCGTGAAACCGTCCCCACGCGGAGGCGCGGAGATGTAGACTTCGAAAAGTTCTTTCCCAACTCCTCTGAGTCAGTGAACGGGAAGCCGGTGTGATGCCGGCGCGGCCCCCGCCACTGTGACCGGCGACGACTCGCGCCACGACAGCCACTGCATCGCTCGATGCGGGAAGGCGGCGCGACGAGAACGACCCGGAAGCCAGGAGACCGGCTGGCTCGGAACCCACTTTTGAGACCCCCCTTCGGAGGGAAGGAGTCGTCATGAAGCGTGTTCTGTTTGCCGTTTGTCTCGCCGCCCCTGTCTTCGCCCAGTCCACCCCACAACAATCCCCCACCATCAACGACACGGTCGTCGTCACCGCCTCGTCTCTGCCTGAAACGATTGAGACGACGCCGGCGTCGGTCACCGTCATCACGCGGAAAGACATCGACGAACGTGCCGCCAACGATGTCGCCGACGTCCTGCGCGAAGTACCCGGCCTCGTGCTGGCTCGAAGCGGATCGCCCGGCAAGGCCACGTCGCTCTTCACCCGAGGAGCCGCGTCGACGCAGACGCTTGTGATGTGGAACGGGATCGTCCTCAACAATCCGTATTTTTCCGGCTACGACTGGGGACGATTCTCGACCGCGGGCGTCGAGCAGATCGAGGTCGTACGCGGACCCTTCTCGGCGCTGTACGGTTCCGAGGCCATGGCCGGAGTCGTCAACGTGTTGACCACTCCGCAGACGAGCGGCGTGCACGGCGATTTCGAAAGCGGCAGCCACGGACTGCGCAACGCGATGCTCGACGCCGCGATCGCGAGTGGATCGCTGACGGCCGCCGGCACGTACGAACATCGCACCGACGACGGCTTCAATCCGAACGACGACTTCCGCCAAAACAGCGCGAGCGGCAACGTGAAATGGTCGCTCTCGGATTGGTTCTCCCTCGGCGCAGCCGCCCGCCACACGTCCTATAACCTCGGCATCCCTTTCAACACGAATGCGGCCGGCACCGCACTCGTGCCGAGTCTCGACCGCCGTCAGAGCGGCACCGAGACGCAGGTCGCCATCCCCGTGACGCTCACCCTTGGACGTTTCATCACCGACGTGACGCTCTCCGACAACCGCCGTCGCGACGACTTTCACGATCCTGCCGATCCGTTCACGACCTCGACGTCGACCGACGCGAAGACGCGCCGCGGACGGCTGACCACGCGCTTCGCGACGCCGATCGGCACGCTCGTCGCCGGCGGCGAGTACGTACGCGACGTCGTCAGCGACGTGACGAACTTTGGTCCGAACTTCCTCGACCAGCACCGCACCGACCGTTCCTGGTTCGTTGAAGACCGCTATTCGCACGACTTCGGAAGCGGATCGCGCTTCGAGCTGAGCGCCGGCGTCCGCAACGATCACTTCGACGTCTTCGGCGGCCAGACTTCACCGCGCCTCGCCGCCGCCATCGTACGCGGCGGCACGAAATGGCGCGCCGCCTTCGGACGCGGCTTCCGCGCGCCATCGTTGGGCGAGCTGTACTACCCCTTCTTCGGCAATCCGAAACTCAGCGCGGAGAGCAACCGCAGCTACGAGCTCGGCTACGACGCCGCAATGGGACGCGACGGGGTCTTCTCGCTGACCTACTTCAACAGCCGTTACCGCAACCTGATCACCTTCGATCCGGCCACGTTCATTTCCCAGAACATCGGCCGCGTCCGCAGCGACGGTCTCGAGCTCGGCGCCACGCACCACGTCAGCGCCAACGTTTACACGTCCGTCAGCTACACCTATCTGCACCGCGATGAAGATGAGAAAACCGGGTTGCGCCTGCCCCGCCGACCCAAACACTCAGGCTCGATCGCGACGGGGTATCGCAGCGGTGCGATCGACACCAACATCGTCATCCTCCATACGGGCGAACGCGAAGACTCCATGGCGATCGTCCCCTTCACCCGCACCACCAACCGCGCCTACACAACCATCGACGCGAATGTGCAATACCGCCTCTCGCACTTCACGCCATTTGTAAAAGTTGAAAACGCGACGAACAAAAAATACGAGGAAGTCGTCGGCTACGCGTCCCCGACCCGCCGCGTGATCCTCGGCATCAAGTTCTAATCTGCGTTCATCTGCGACATCTGCGGATCGGTGCTTGACATCATCCACATTTAGACTTAGTCTAATGCCCGTGCGCAACATCGTGACCATTCTTCAGGAGCACGGCATCCAGCCCTCGGCGCAGCGCGTCGCTGTCGCGGACTACGTGCTGAAGACCGTCGAGCATCCGTCGGCGGACCTCGTCTGGAGCCGGGTCAAGGCGCGCGTGCCGTACATCTCGCGGGCTACGGTCTACAACACGCTGAACCTGTTCGTTGAGAAAGGATTGCTGCGCGCGCTGGCGCTGGCCGAGGACAGCGTGGTGTTCGATCCGAACGTCGAGCGGCACCATCACCTCGTCGACGAGCGCGGCACCATCCATGACATCCCGTGGGACAAGGT
>DATART010000438.1:0-3560 GCA_036264035.1 Thermoanaerobaculia bacterium
TCGCCATCCCCCCGCCGACAGGCACGGTGAAGAGCTGCACGTAGCGCGTGGTGTAGACCTCGCGCGGCGAGGTGAAGAGGACATTCGCGCCGTCCGGCGTGAACCCGAGCGCCACATCCGCCCTCGGATGCCATGTCAGCCGCTTCGGCACGCCCCCCTCGGACGGCACAACGTAAACGTCGGTGTTGCCTTCGTAGCGGCCGGTGAAGGCGATCCACTTCCCATCCGGCGAGAAGTGCGGTCCCGCCTCGATGCCGGGATGCGACGTCAGCCGCCGTACGCCGCTGCCGTCAAGGTTCGCGACCCAGAGATCGTTCGCGTAGCCGAAGGCGATCCTGTCGCCGCTGACGGCCGGCTCGGAGAGGAGTCGCGTGTCGTGAATGTCGACCGCGAGCAGCGGAAACGCGGACAGCACGATGACGAACAACAGCAAAGCACGCATGCGCATCGGAAGCTCCTGCAAGGTGGGATGGACGACCGCGCGACTGTAGCGCGAAAGCGCCAGCCGGTAAAATGACGAAATGGCAAACGCACGATTCACCGCCACGCTGCTCGACGGCCACAAGGGCGCCGCATTCGAAGTTCCGTTTGATCCGACCGAACGCTGGTCGATCGAGCCGACGCGAATCCGCGCCGGCCGCAACGGTCATCGCGTAATCGGCACCGTCAACGGCGTTGGATTCGAAAGCGCAATCGTGCCGCGCGTGAAAAAGTTCTGGGTCGAGATCGACGAAGAAGTGATGAAACGCGCAAAACTCGAGATCGGAGATGCCGCGAAGATCGATCTCCGTCCTGCTCCGGTGAAACCACTCGGCAATCCTGAAAAGATTCTCGCGCTCGTCCGCAAGATCTGCCTCGGCTTGCCCGACACCGAGGAGAAGATCGCCTGGAGCGAGCCGACGTGGCGGGTCCACGGCAAACTCTTCGCGATGTTCTCCAACAACCATCACGGTGACGGCCGCATCGCCGTCTGGTGCAACGCGCCGCCCGGCGCGCAGCAGGATCTTGTCGCCGCCGATCCGGAACATTTTTTCGTCCCGCCATACGTCGGCGTCGGCGGATGGATCGGTATCAACATGAACACGCCGCTTTCTAATGGTGCGCTCGCGGCGATCCTGGAACAGGCGTATCGCACGACCGAAGAGAAACGCGCTGCTACGAAGCGCCGGCGCGCAGCAAAGCGATGAACCGTTCCGCGTCGCGAGCCCGAGGAATGTTGTTGAACATCACATACGCATCGCCGCCGCGCGGCAACCTTGCAGTCAGCGCCCGAAGTTCGTCATCGGTGTAGACGTGGTAGTGATTGCCGATGCCGTGCAGCCGCCAGTACGTCAACGGCTGCGGAATGGCGTCGCGGTCGAACGGATCGACGACATGGGTGAGCTCCAGCTCGCCGCATAGCTCTGCGATCAGCGAATCCGGCCACGGACCACGCGGCTCCCACAGGAAGCGAATGCCGTCCGGCCGCTCGGCCTCGGCGAAAAACTTCCGCATGTTCGTCACGTTCTCCGGCTCCGCGCGAAAGCTGGCCGGACATTGGAAGAGGATCGCCGTCGCGCGCAGCAGGCGTGCGCACGAGAGCGTCGTCTGCCACGCCTTCATCACCGCCGGCGTCGTCTGAAATGCGCCGCACTGCGGGCGCTCGGCATCGGTCAACGGCGTGCGCAGCCGGCGGTACGTCCGGCTCGTCGATCGATGCGTGATCAATTGCCACGCCTTGATCGTGAATTCGAAATCGTCGCCGGCCTGTTCGCGCCAGCGGACCAGCGTACGCGGAGCTGGCGGCTCGTAGAATGTCTGTTGCACCTCGAGGACCGGAAAGGTTTCGAAGTATTCGCGCGCGCCGATCGTGAAGCCACAGAGGCCCACCTTGATCACGCCGCGCTACGCTTCAGCCCCCGTGCCATGAATCGCAGCGCTGGCGTCGCGCATCAATTCTTCGAGGTCGAACGGCTTCGTGATGACTTTGGCGATGCGATCGTACGGCAGACGGCGAAGGATGTCGGGAGCGGCGGCGGTCATGACCAGGATCGGCGGCGTGGTGGCGCCGCGCGACTGCAGGTGCGCGATGACGCCGATGCCGTCGACCCGAGGCATCATCAGATCGAGGACGAGCAGGTCGTATTGGTTCTGATCGAGCTGCACGATGGCGTCGGCGCCATCGTTGGCCGTCGACACCTCGTAACCCTGGCGAACCAGAACGCGTTGCACGAGCATGCGGATGGCGGGATCGTCGTCGGCTACGAGCACGCGCAGGCCGGCGCCTTCGTCGGATTTCGTCACGGGCGCGAAGTGTAAATCGAAGAGCGATGAATACAAGTCACATTCTGCCGTCCCGCCAGTTACTCTTCTCCCTTCATGGATCTCGTAACCATCAACACGCCGCACCTTTCGATCGAAGGCCAATCGCGTGCCGGCCACGAAACCTGGTTTCGGGTTCGCGAGCTCAACGCCGCCTTCGACATCGGCCGATGTCCCGATCAACTCATCGGCACCTCGGACATCTTCGTGACTCACGCCCATCTCGACCACGCGGTGGGCATTCCGTTCTATGCCGGGCAGCGGCAGTTGCACCGGATGACCGGCGGGCGGGTCTACGTCCCGGCGGATGCGGCCGATGGGATGCGCGAGATCATGACCATCTACGAGCGGATCACCGGCGCGACATTCGACGAGGTCGAAGTCATCGGACTCGCTACGGGCGACGTGGTGCGGCTTGGGAAAACGCATGAAGTTCGCGTACACGCGGCCACGCATCGCGTCGCCGCAAATGCATACGAAGTCATCGAGCTGCGGCATCGATTGCGCGACGAATTCGCCGGGCGTGACGAGCACGAGATCATGGAACTGCGGCGGAACGGCGTGAGCGTGACCGAGGAGTGGCGGCGGTCGATGCTGTTTTACACGGGCGATACCGATCGTGGCATCCTTGAACAGAGTAACGGTCAGAATGACGCGCTCTTCAAATCCGAGGTGTTGATGATCGAGTGCTCGTTCATCGCCTCGGGGCATGAGGAGCGGGCGGCGAAGTACCGCCACATCCATTTCGATGACATCGCCGCCTTCTCCGGCCGTTTCGAAAACGAAACGATCGTGCTGACGCACTTCAGCAGGCGCTACTCCCGGAGCATGATCCATGATGAGATTCGCCGCCGCTGTCCGGCGGTGTTGCGCGACCGGATCCGGCTGGCGTTGCCGGAGCCGTATCAGAGATTGTGATCGCGCTTCGCGCGTGTTGTCGGTTGTTGGTTATCGCGTTGGAGGTGGTTGATTCCGGGCAAGACGATGACGGCGCGCGGCATGCAATCAACCGAAAACAGACAACAGACAACGCGCGCGAAGCGCACTTAGAAAGGTTCCTCGCATTCGATGACGGTTCGGTCCACGCGATTGGTGGTATTCGCGCTCCTTTTGATTCTGATCACTCCTATCGCCGGCGCCGCCAAGCGCCGGACGAAGAAATCGCGCTCGCGCCGCGGCGCGCCCGCCGCGCCGGCCGATGCAGCATCGGGCAATACGCTGGCCGAGCGCATCAACTCGCTGATGAATGGACGCGTGGC
>DATART010000440.1:0-2631 GCA_036264035.1 Thermoanaerobaculia bacterium
CTAGCGAAAACTCGTGGCGCTGCTCGACGCGCGCCGCAACCAGTTCTTAGCCCCGTTCGCGCTCTTGTTTCTCTGGACGACGAACATCGCCTTCGCCATCGAGCGCTGGCGCATCGAGTCGGGCGCCGAGATCGTGCGATGGATCTCAACGATTGCCGAGCTCGAGGCGCTCCTCTCGCTCAGCTCGTTCGCCTTCGAGCATCCCGCGTTCACGATGCCGGCGGTGATCGACGGCGCTGCGCTCTTCGACGGCGCCGCCGTTGGCCATCCGCTGATCCCCGATGATCGCCGCGTCGCGAACGACGTTCGCATCGGCGGCGATCTGCGCTTGCTCATCGTCAGCGGCTCGAATATGTCCGGCAAAAGCACGCTGCTGCGCGCCATCGGCGTCAACACGATCCTCGCACTCGCCGGCGCGCCCGTCTGCGCCGCGCGCCTGCGCGTGACGCCGATGTCCGTCGGCGCATCGATCAGCCTGAACGATTCGCTGTCGGAAGGCGCTTCACGCTTCTACGCCGAAATCCTCCGCATCCGCGACATCCTGCGCATGCCCCCGCCGCTCCTTTTCCTCCTCGACGAAGTCCTCGGCGGCACCAACTCCCACGACCGCCGCATCGGAGCCGCCGCCATCATCCGCGGCCTGGTCGACCGCGGCGCCATCGGCCTTGCCACCACGCACGATCTCGCCCTCGCGCAGATCGCCGACGACCTCGCGCCAAGAGCCGCCAATGTCCACTTCGAAGACCACCTCGAAAACGGCGAAGTCATGTTCGACTACCGCATGCGCTCCGGCGTCGTCACGAAAAGCAACGCGCTCGAGCTGATGCGCGCCGTGGGGATCGAGGTGTGAGCATGTCAACGCGCATGTCAACGCCAGCCGGCCCGCGAAGCCGGATCCCTTTCCGTTACCTCCGCACGCTGCAGCGCGATCCGATTCCATTTTTCATGCGGCTGGCGGCGGAGTACGGCGATGCATCGCAGTTTCATGTCGGGCCGCAGCAGATCTTTTTTTTTAATCATCCTGAGCTGATTCGCGAGCTGCTCGTGACGCAGCATCGGTCATTTCACAAGAGCCGGGTATTGCAGCGGTCGAAGGTCATTTTTGGAGAGGGGTTGCTGACGTCAGAGGAAGAGATTCATCGGCGGCAGCGGCGGCTGGTGCAGCCGGCATTTCATCGGGAGCGGATCGGGAGGTATGCCGAGGTGATGATCGAGCGGGCGTCAAAACTCGCATGGAGCGACGGCGAAGTGCTCGATATTCATCAGGAGATGATGCGGCTCACGTTGTCGGTGGTCGCGAAGACCTTGTTCGATGCCGAGGTCGATGAAGAGGCGGACGAGATCGGGGCCGCGTTGACGTCGCTGGTCGATCTCTTCCCGACGCTGATGAACCCGATGGCGAACCTGCTTCGGAAATTGCCGTTGCCGCGGACGATGCGGTTTCGGCGCTCGCTGGAGCGGCTGGACAAGACCATCTACGGCATCATCGACAAGCGGCGGAAGTCGGGGGAGGATCGCGGCGATCTGTTGTCGATGCTGCTGATGGCGGTCGATGAGGAAGGCGACGGCGGCGGGATGACCGACCAGCAACTTCGCGACGAAGCGATGACGCTCTTCCTGGCCGGCCACGAGACGACAGCGAACGCGCTGGCATGGACGTGGTACCTGCTTGCGCTGAATCCTGAGACCGCGGACGCGATGCATCGCGAGCTCGCCGCCGTCCTCGGCGATCGTTTACCGACGCCTGCCGACTACGCCCGACTGCCGTACACGGAGATGGTTGTCGCGGAGTCGATGCGGATGTTTCCGCCGGCGTGGGCGGTGAGCCGGCTGGCGATCGCGGACGCGATGATCGGCGAGTGGCTCGTGCCGCGCGGGGCGGTGGTGGTGGCGTCGCAGGCGGTGACGCATCGCGATCCGCGCTGGTTTCCTGACCCTTCACGGTTCGATCCGATGCGGTTTACGCCGGACGCAAAAGCATCGCGTCCAAAGGTCGCCTACTTTCCGTTCGGCGCCGGACCGCGCATCTGCATCGGCGAAGGATTCGCGTGGATGGAGGCGGTGCTGATCGTGGCCACGATCGCGCAACGGTGGAGGCTGGATCTCGTTTCACGCGATGTAACGCCGCAGGCGTCGATCACGCTGCGGCCAAAGGGCGGGATTCGGATGCGTTCGCTTGGAAACTACATGCCGACGATGCCGTAACGAACGGGCGGCTCGCCTGCATCCGAATACGCGCCTTCGGCAACTTCCCGAGTTGGGGTGGCCATCCGCCATTGACGTACACTGCTCGCCGTGGTTTTTCGAGCGACCAAATGAAAAAACAACTCTTTGACGAATTGGTTGAAAGCATCAACGAAGCTGGCCGGATTCATCGTGGCGAAATTCGGCCGTCGCGCGAGTTTATCTTTGACGAGCAGGATGTTCCGCGCACTGCTCCTCCAGACGTCGCCGAGCCGAGCGAGTAATTCAGTTCGTCCTATCTTTCGGAGACCGTCTTCAGTTTCGCCAGGCCGGTCTCGAAATCTTTGCCGACCATCTTGTCCATGCTGACGAAGACGCTCATCACCTTGCCGATGTAGACGTTGGGGCCGTGCATGGCCCAGGTGACCTGTGTCGTGTCGCTGTGCG
>DATART010000462.1:0-2806 GCA_036264035.1 Thermoanaerobaculia bacterium
CGAGGCAAGCAATCTCGACGAGTTCTACGGCGCCGTGCACGGCATCGTCAACGGCCTCATGGAAGCGACGTACTTCTACATCGCCGAGTACGACGCCGCGCGCGACATCCTCACCTTCCCCTACTTCGTCGACAAATACGACGAAGCTCCTATTGGCAGACCGCCCGGCCGCGGATTGACCGCGTACGTTCTCCGTACCGGCAAGCCGCTGCTGGCCACGCCGCAGGAGTTCGACGATCTCAAGAAGAGCGGCGAAGTCGAATCGATCGGTGCTCCCTCGGTCGACTGGCTCGGAGTTCCGCTGGCGACCGGCGACCGCACCTGGGGCGTCATCGGCGTGCAGACATACGACGAAGGCGTCCGCTACACCGACCGCGATCGCGATCTGCTCGTCTTCGTCGCCCAGCACGTGGCCTCGGCGGTCGAACAGAAGCGGCAGGAAGACGCACTGCGGGAGAGCGAGCGCCGCTACCGGCAGATGTTCCAGAACAACCGCGCCGTGCAGATCCTGCTCGACCCCACCAGCGGCCGCATCGTCGACGCCAACGTGGCCGCCGCCGAGTTCTACGGCTGGAGCGTCGACACGCTGCGCAGCATGTACATCTGGCAGATCAACATGCTCGACGAGGGCGCCGTCCGCAGCGAGATGAACAACGCCTCGCAGCAGCGCCGCAGCTACTTCGTCTTCCGCCACCGCCTCGCCAGCGGCGACGTACGGGACGTCGAAGTGCACTCCGGCCCGATCGTCTCGGGCGGGCGCACGCTTCTCTACTCGATCATCCACGACATCACGGAACGCAAACGCGCCGAGGAGGCGCTGCTGCTGAGCGAACAGAAGTACCGCAACATCGTTGATTACGCATCGGTCGGCATCTATCGCTCCACGCCCGACGGCACGATTCTCATGGCCAATCCGGCGCTGGCGCGCATCCTCGGATACGGCTCGACCGACGAATTGCAGCAGCGCAATCTCGCCACCGACGTCTACGTCACCGAAGGCGATCGCCAGACCGCGCTCCAGCGTTTCGCTGCGAACGGCTTCGCCATCGAAGACGATCTTCTGTGGCGCAAAAAAGACGGCACGCCGATCTGGGTGCAGCTCAACGCCCACGCCATCGACCTCCACGAAGGCGCCGAAGTCTTCGAAGGATTCGTCTTCGACATCACCGAGCGCAAGCTGGCCGACCAGCAGGTCGCCGCGGCCAACGCCCAACGCAAAGCCGTGCTCGACGCGGCCACGCGCGTCTCCATCATCGCCACCGATGCGCGAGGCGTCATCACCGTCTTCAATTCCGGGGCGGAGCGGATGCTCGGATACGCGGCGTCTGAAGTCATCGGCGCGCGGAACATCACCGAACTGCACCTCGACACGGAGCTCGTCCAGCACGCACGCCGGCTTGCCTTCGAGCTCGGCGAAAAACTCAGCGGATTCGATGTCCTCGTCCGCCGCGCCACGCGCGAAGGACTCGAAGAGCGCGAATGGACCTACATCGGCAACGACGGCGAGCCGGTAATCGTCCTGCTCTCGGTCACGGCGCTGCGCGACGAGCATGGCAACCTCACCGGTTACCTCCACGTCGGCACCGACGTCACCGAACGCAAGCAGGCCGAGGAGAAGCTGCGGCAACAGTCGGCCGCGATGACTGCGTCGATGGACGGCATCGGCATCCTCGACGGCCGTCTCGACTTCACTTACGTCAACGATGCGCTCGCGAAACTCTTTGGCTATCCGAGTCCGCGGGAGATCATCGGCCGCTCGCTCTGCGATCTTTACGAACCGCCCGAGCAGGTCCGCTTCATCACCACGATCGTGCCGCTCGTGCAGCAGCGCGGCCGCTGGCGCGGAGAGGCCACCGGCCTTCGCCACGATGCCTCGCTCTTTCCGCAGGAGATCTCGCTCACCTCGATCGACGGCGGCGGCATGGTCGCAGT
The DNA here is from genome assembly GCA_036264035.1 of Thermoanaerobaculia bacterium. Classification (GTDB taxonomy): domain Bacteria; phylum Acidobacteriota; class Thermoanaerobaculia; order Gp7-AA8; family Gp7-AA8; genus JADGNZ01. Next base: position 1,933 of record DATART010000462.1, read on the forward strand.
CGTCCGCGACATCACCGAGCGCACGTACGCCGAGGAGCAGATCAAGCACCTCGCCTATCACGATGCGCTGACCACGCTGCCGAACCGGCTGCTGTTCAAGGACCGCGTCACCGTCGCCATTTCGCACGCGCAACGCCATGAGTCGCGCGTGGCCGTGCTCTTCCTCGACCTCGATCGCTTCAAAGTGATCAACGACTCCCTCGGACACAACATCGGCGATCAGCTTCTTCAGGCCGTTGCCGCGCGGGTCCAGTCCTGCGTCCGCGACAGCGACACCGTCGCGCGCCTCGGCGGCGACGAATTCACGCTGCTCCTCCCCGAGCTCACGCACGCCGAGGATGCCGCCCTGGTGGCGCAGAAGATTCTCGAGGCCGTCCGCTACCCGTTCCACATCGAAGGGCGCGAGTTCTACATCACGACCTCCATCGGCATCAGCGTCTTCCCCGACGACGGACTCGACGCCGAAACGCTGATCAAAGCCGCCGATACCGCCATGTACCAGGCAAAGGAGCAGGGCCGCGACAACTACCAGCTCTTCAATGCGCTCGTGAATGCGAAAGCGCTGCAGCGGATCGCCCTCGAACACGGCCTGCGCCGTTCACTCTCGCATCACGAGATGGCCGTGCATTACCAGCCGATTTTCGATTTCCGCACCGGCCGGATGACGGGAATGGAAGCTCTCCTGCGCTGGACCGATCCCGAGCTCGGCCCGATCGGGCCCGCAACCTTCATCCCGCTGGCCGAGGCCATCGGCGTCATGATCCCGATCGGAACGTGGGCGTTGCGCGTCGCATGCGCGCAAGCGAAGCAATGGCACGACTCCGGTTTCGACACGCTGTCGCTGGCGGTAAATCTTTCGGTATGTCAGCTCCAG
>DATART010000090.1:0-1585 GCA_036264035.1 Thermoanaerobaculia bacterium
TCGAATCAGATGCGAACGCCGACGTGGCGCGAAATGGTGTCGGTGAAGAACGAGTGTTGGGATGACGAAGACGTGGTGATGCAACTACATCCAAAGAAATCGGAGTACGTGAACTGCCATCCGTACGTGCTCCACTTATGGCGACCACGGCACGCCGTCATCCCGACGCCGCCATCAATCCTTGTCGGGCCGAAGTCATGAGAATCGTTCGCGCCGACCCGAACCGCGACGAGTCGAAGCCCCCGAGCATCGACGACTGTCTCGCGCACCGTTGCAAAGAGCACAGGGACATCCCACCGATCGATGATTCGGAAGATGGCAGCGGCGCGGAATGCTCAATCTGCGTCGGCCACAAATTCGTCTCGCTGATCGAAGAGAAGACCGAGGAGCACATCCTCCAGACCATCCTCTGGCCGCTCGTCGAGACGGCGCGTGCGCGGCTGAACCTCGTAGCCCTTGGAAGTGGAGAATCCTTTGTCGACGACGCGCGGAGACGGGTGGACGAGTACCGGGCAGTTCGCGAAAAATCTGAAGGAGAAGGACATGCCGAAGACCGCCAGCGAATCACCGTTACCGCCGCATCAGGAACTCGTCCCGGCGTCGAAACCGTCGACTAGTTCGGTCGCGCTGGCACCGCCGCAGAATACCGGCGAAGTCATGGCCCTGTTCGCGCACCTCGCGCAGCAGCCCAATCTCAACGTCGACACCCTCGAACGCTTGATGGCGATGCACGAGCGCCTAATCGCACAGCAGGCCGTCGAGCGGTTCGCGGTGGCGATGCAGGCCGCGCAAGCCGAGATGCGCCCGATCTCCGCCGACGCGACGAACCCACAGACGCGCTCGAAATACGCCTCGTACAATAAGCTCGATCTCGCGCTCCGGCGGATCTATACCGCGCATGGATTCGCGGTCAGCTACGACACCGCGAAGTCCGAGAAGCCCGAGCACATGCTCGTGTTGGCGTACGTGAGCCATGCCGGCGGCCACGTGCGGACCCATCAGGTCGAAATGCCGAACGACGGCAAAGGCGCGAAGGGCGGCGACGTGATGACGAAGACGCACGCGACCGGCGCCGCGATGACCTACGGAATGCGGTACCTGCTCAAGATGATTTTCAATGTCGCCGTCGGCGAGGACGACACCGACGGGAACACGCCAGGGCAGGAGCGCCGGCCGGCACAGCAGACCGCGCGGCGCCCCTCGCACGTAAAGAACGCCGACAGCAGCGTGCAGGTGTTGAACGTGCGGAAGATCGAAGGCGTCTCCAAATCGAAGAAGAAGGACGGCAAGGAAATCGGCTGCAAGCCCTACGTGCTGTCGTACATCAAATTCAGCGACGGGAAAGAGATCGGGACGTTCGATACGAAGATCGCCGAGCTGGCCGAGAAGGCGCACGCGGACGGCGCGAACGTGGTCTACGACACGCAAACATCGCCGGCCGGTAATGTCTCGCTGGCGACGCTCGAGGTGAAGAAGGAGATCAACGAGGAGGAGGGATTCAGCGCTCCGCTGCCGGGCGAGGGCTACGAACAGTTGGCGCAGACACCAGGCCGCGAGCCCGGCGACGAACTGCCCGAAGACGTCG
>DATART010000098.1:0-2243 GCA_036264035.1 Thermoanaerobaculia bacterium
GGTGCTCAGCGTTTCATCCCAGAGCACCACATCTCTGCACGTGTTCTGCCGCAGACGCTCAGCGAAATCGCGGAACTTCTGCGCCCCTTTTTCGCTGAGCGCGCGGCGGGCGAGGCCGACTACGATCGTCTCCGCGTCGAGATCCGTGGCGATGCGCGCGAGTTTGTCGATGATCTCCCCTTCGTTCTTGACCACCGAATGCGGCGTGGCGATCGTGCCGGAATCGCTGACCGCCACGCCGATGCGCCGGCCGCCGTAATCGATAGCAATGATCGACATGCGCGGCGATTGTACTTGGCAGCGCGCGTACAATGTCGCACCGCGCAGCGATGAAGAACTTCAATCTCGACGCCATTCTCGAGGCAATGCTGAAGATGTCCGAGCGCGTCTCGGACCTCAACTTCTCCGTTGGCCGGCAGCCGCAGGTGGAGATCGACGGCCAGCTCGTGGCAGTCAACTTTCCCGGCCTGCCGCGGCTGACGCCGTACCAGACTGAGATGATCGCCATGCACATGCTGCGCGGCGATCGCGAACTCACGCGAACGCTGCTGACAAACGGCTCCGTCGACCTCTCCTATTCGATCCCGCAGAAGACGCGTTTCCGCGTGAACATCTTCGCGCAACGCGGCACCTACGCCATCGTCCTGCGTGTGATCCCCGAGGGCATTCCGACACTGGAATCGCTGCACTTGCCGGCCGAGCTGTCGAACATCTGCAATCTCAAGAACGGAATCGTGCTGGTGACCGGACCGACTGGTTCCGGCAAGTCGACGACGCTCGCGGCGCTCATTCACAAGATCAACAACGACTTCGCCTACCACATCATCACGGTCGAAGATCCGGTCGAGTACATGCATAAGCACATCAAGTCGACGGTGAATCAACGCGAGCTCGGCGCCGACACGAAAACGTTCGCGCTCGCGTTGCGGGCGGCGCTGCGGCAGGCGCCGAAGGTGATCCTCATCGGCGAGATGCGCGACGTGGAGACGATCGAGATCGCCATGGAAGCCGCGGAGACGGGACACCTGGTGCTCTCCACGCTGCACACGATCGACGCCGCGAAAACAGTCGATCGCATCATCGGTGTCTTTCCGAAAGACCAGGAGCCGCAGGTGCGCACTCGGCTCGCACAGTCGTTCCGCTACATCGTGTCGCAACGCCTGCTGCCGAAAGCGGGCGGTGGCCGCATCGCGGTGCTGGAGATCCTGAAGTCGACGATGCGCACGCGCGACTACGTGCTCAAAGGCGAAACCGAGGGGCGCTCACTGATCGATGCGATGCACGATGGCTCCGTCGACGGAATGCAGACGTTCGACGATGAACTGGAAAAGCTGTGGCAGAAGCGCGTCATCACGAAGGAGATCGCGCTGGCCTACGCAACGAACCCGACCAATCTCGGTCTGCGCCTGACGGACGAGGACGCGGACGCGCGCCCCGAGGCGAGCGACAGCGACTCGATGATGTCGATGCTGGAGTAGGCGATGAAGATCACCTGCACGTCCTGCCAGAAAGTCCTCTCGATCGACGAGACGAAACTTCCGATGAAGCCGGTGCTGATTCCGTGTCCGGTATGCGAAACCAAGCTGCCGGTCGATCGGCGCAATCTCGAAATGGCTGCGGCCGCCGCCGCGCCGGCTGCGCATGCCGAGGCGCCCGCGCATGCGCACGAAGATGACGACAGCTTCGGCGCGAAGGCGCTCATCGTCGGCAACGACAGTCCCGCGCTGCGTCAGGCGGCGAAGCTCATCGGCTTCATGCCGGTCGTCATCGCCGCGCCCGCGCAGGCCCGCGACTACTTCATGCAGGAGTATCCGCCGGTGGTGATGCTGAATCCCGCGCAGGTGACACCGCCGCCGCTGGCCGATTTCGGGCCGATCATCTCGCTCACTCCGGCGGACAGGCGCAAGGCGTTCTTCATCCTCTTCTCGGAAAACCTGCGCACGCTCGACGGCAACGCGGCCTTCCTCTACGGCGTCAATCTCGTCGTCGCACCGAAAGACCTCGGCGCATTTCAGCAAATCTACCGCGAGGCGTTCGGTTATCACGAGCGGCTCTACGCGCCGATGCACGCCGCGCTGAAGGCAGCCGCGTCTTAAAACAGAAAGGGCGCCCGAAGGCGCCCTTTCCAAAGATGGTCTTGAAGCAGGTTACTGGGCCTGGACGCCTTCCGGGTACTGCAGGAACTGGCCCTGCGAATAGATGATGTCGCAATCGAAATTTGTGGTCGTCGTTACAGCATTGGG
>DATART010000099.1:0-12623 GCA_036264035.1 Thermoanaerobaculia bacterium
TGCGTCGCGCCCATCCACACCGCGTGGCAACGCATCCTGCAGTGTGATCGGCACCTCCTCCAAAATCCACGAACACGCCCCTATCAACGCGTTGCCGCTCAAGCCTGCGAGATCACCTTAAGTTAGCGCGAATGCCCCGGCAGGGGTCGCGTACGATGCTTGCCATGCCTTCGACGCACACGAGCTTGCACATCCATATCGTCTTCGGCACCAAGGCAAGAGTCCCGTTGATCGATGCCGCATGGCGATCCCATCTTCACGCGTACATCGGAGGTTGCCTCAAAAGGCTCGATGTGTTTCCGCAGGAAATCGGAGGCGTCGCCGATCATGTCCACCTTCTTGTCGGCATCAAACCGGTTCATGCGGTCGCGGACCTCGTGAAAGAGACGAAACGCATCTCGACCGAGTGGGTCCGCGATTCGAAACGAATTCGCGGATTTGCGTGGCAGGAAGGGTACGGTGCATTCTCGGTGAGCAAGTCCGCCGTGCTCTCTGTGCGCGAATACATTCAGGAGCAGGAGAAGCATCACCACAAGCGAACGTTCCAGGAGGAGTATCGCGAGTTTCTTGAGAAGCACGGGATCGACTTCGATGAACGATATCTCTGGTGAGTTCTCAGGCAGCGCGAGCACGGTACGCGACCCCTGCCGGGGTCGAAATCCTACACGCCGGTGATTCCGGTGGTCGCTCGCTTCGCTCGGACCACCGGCTACCGTACGTGTCGCCATCCGGCGACGGTTCGTGTCGCGTCAAATGCAGTGCGAGCACGATGCATGACTTGCGGCGAGCTAACGCAAATGCGGCCCGGCAGCGCCGGGCCGCACTGCAGACAAAACTAATTGCTCGATCCGGACGAGTTTGTCCCGCCGTTTCCGCCGACCGCATTCGTTGCGGCGGTGGCGATGTCGGAGGCCGTGTCTTTCACGGTGCTGACCACTTTGCTGATCACGCTGCGTGCGCTGGACACGACGCCGCCCTTCTTCGAGGAGCTGCGCTTCTTCGACGACGCCTTCTTCGCCGGAGCTTTCTTCGAAGCGGCTTTCTTGGCGGGAGCCTTCTTCGAAGCTTTTTTCGAGGACGCTTTCTTCGAAGAGGCCGAAGCCTTCTTCGACGACGCTTTCTTCGAAGCCTTCTTGCTGGCGCCCTTCTTCGAAGACGACTTCTTCGATGCGGACTTCTTCGATGCGGACTTCTTCGAGGCGGACTTCTTCGATGACGACTTCTTGGCAGATGCTTTCTTCGACGACTTCTTCGCGGACTTCTTCTTGGCAGCCATGGATTCTTCTCCTATTCAAAACCGAGTCGGTGGGGAGCCGTACGTTCGAAAGAAAAAAATTTGTGCTGCGTGGCAACCGCGTTGCACGAATTTCAATGTAGACGAAGATGAAACGATTGTCACGCATGCAACGACATCCGCGATGGCTTGCAGCCATCGCAATCATCGTCTTCGTCATCGGCGAAGCGTTTTGCATCTACCTCTTTATCCTCAACCGGCGGCTGACGCGCGAGCTGGTGAACCATTCGTGGCGTGCGCCGACGGTCATCGTCTCCGCGGCGCACAGCGCTCCGATGCGCGTGGCCACGCTCTACGGCGTCGACTGGCGCATCACGCGGCCGGTCACGCTGCAGTCGATTCCGGCGCAGGTCTCCAACGCCTTCCTCGCCGCTGAGGACGTCCGGTTTCATCATCACCTCGGCATCGATCCGATCGGAATGGCCCGCGCTCTTTTCACGAATCTGCGCGCGCGCGGCATCGCCGCGGGCGGTTCGACGATCGATCAGCAGATCATCAAGACGCGCTTTCTTTCGCAGGAGAGGACGTGGCGCCGCAAGATCACCGAGATCATCCTGGCCGTGCTGCTCGACGCACGCATGCCGAAGAACGAGATCCTCGAGGTCTACCTCAACGACGTCTACCTCGGGCACAACGAAGGGAAGCCGGTGCTCGGGATCGACGAAGCGGCGCGGCTCTATTTCAACAAGCGTCCTGCGGAATTGCGCGTCGACGAAGCGGCGGTCCTGGCCGGCATGATCCGTGCGCCGAATCGTGATACGCCGGAGAAACGGCCCGACATCGCCCGCGCGCGCCGCGACGCCATCCTCGGCGTGATGCACGATCACGACTGGATTACCGACGCGCAGTTCGCCGCCGCGAAGAATCGCGGCGTCGAATTCACGGGCGGCTCCATCCCGCAGGCGCCGTATCCGTTTTACCTGCGCGCCCTTCGCGCGGAGATCGTGAACGAGATCGGCGTCCGTCCCGTCATCGAAGGCGCGCTCACCATCGTCTGCGAAATGGATCCCGACGCGCAGCGCAACGCCGAACGCGTTGCGGCGCACGCACCGGCGCAGCTCGAAGCGACGCACGCGTGGCTGCGCGCGCAGGCGCGGAGCGAGCCGCTGCAGGTAGCGCTGCTCTCCGTCGATCCGCGCAACGGCGGCATCCGCGCGCTCGTCGGTGGCAGCGACTACAACGTCTCCCCCTTTGACCGCACCACGGCCATGCGTCGCCAGCCGGGGTCGGCGTTCAAGACCTTCGCGTATCTCGCCGCGATCGCGTCGAAGAAAGCGACCACCGCGTCGTTGCTGCTCGATGCGCCCATCAGCGTCGCCGTGAACGGAAACGAAACGTGGCAGCCGCATAACTACGATGATCGATACCGAGGACGGGTTACGCTTCGCGAATCGTTCGAGCATTCGCTGAACGTGCCGACGGTGCGGTTGTCGGAGGAAGTCGGCGTCTCGAAGGTTGTGAACGTCGCGGAGAAATTCGGATTCGACGAGCACTTCGCGCGCATCCCCGCGCTGCCGCTCGGCGTGACCGATGTCTCGATGCGCGAGCTCACCGCGGCGTACACGCCGTTCCCGAACCTCGGCATCCGCGTCGAACCGTTTCTGCTTCGCGAAGTGCGCGACGGCCGCGGCAAGACGCTCTACGCGCACGAGCTCGAACAGAAACGCGTCGCCGGCGCCGACACGACCTACGTGATGCACACGCTATTGCGGGGCGTCGTCCAGCGCGGCACCGCGGCACGACTGAAGCGCTACGGTCTCGCCTACGTCGCCGGCAAGACCGGCACGACCAGCGATTACCGCGACGCCTGGTTCGTCGGCTACACCTCGGACATGGTCACCAGCGTCTGGGTCGGTTTCGATCACGGCGCGCCGCTACGGCTCTCGTCGGGCGAAGCGGCGATTCCGATCTGGGGCAGCTACATGAGCGCCATCCCGCATGTGCGCGGCGAGCCGCGTCCGCCGAAAGGCGTCACCTTCCGCGACATCGATCCCGAGACCGGCATGCTCTGGCAGGACGGCTGTCCCGGTCCGATCCGCGAAGTCTTCCTCGACGGCACCGCGCCGACGCACAAGTGTCCGGCCGGCTTCTTCGGCAACATCGTCCGTCACGTCTTCTTCGACCGCGACAACTTCGACGAGCCCGCAGCGATCACCTTCGAACAGTTCCGCAAATGGGCAAACGATGTCGACCGCAGCCGGCAGGAGGTGGAGGGCGTGATTGGAAGATTGAAGAGAGTGTTCGGACAGTGAGGCGTGCTGTCATCCTGAGCCGCCGGAGGCACACAGCCGCAGGCGAAGTGCCGGAGGACGGCGAAGGATCCCCGGCTGCTAACCGGTGTTCTTTACGCGCGACCCCCGCCCATCCGGGGTAGCAGCCGGGGATCCTTCGACCGTCCTGCGCGACTGCGGCTTCGCCTCCGTCGCTCCGGCGGCTCAGGATGACAGCTGCGCAGTTTGACAAACCCGCCTCCCCGTCCTAATCTCGCCACTCGCTGGATTGATTTGGGGTCGCTTGCAACCAGGGTAAAAAAAGCTAAATAGCCGGCAAGTTCGAATTCGTTCTTCGATTTGGCCCCACGTCGATTGCGGCGTGGGGCTTTTTATTTATGCGCGACTTCATTCAGGCAATTGCTGACGAACACGTCTACCTCTTCGATGGCGCGATGGGGACGATGCTCTACAACAAGGGCGTCTTCATCAACAAGTGCTACGACGAGCTGAATCTCCGCAATCCGGAGATCGTGGCCGAGGTGCATAAGCAGTACGTGAGGGCGGGAGCGGAGATCGTCGAGACCAATACCTACGGCGCGAACCGCATCAAGCTGCGCAGCTTCGGCATCGAGGACGAACTGCGCGCCATCAACGAGCGCGGCGCGGCGCTGGCGCGCGAGGCGGCGAGCGATTCCGTCTTCGTCGCCGGCGCCATCGGTCCGCTCGGCATTCGTATCGAGCCGTACGGACCGACGTCGCTCGTCGAGGCGCGTGAATATTTTCGCGAGCAGGCGGCGGCGCTGCGCGATGCCGGCGTCGACCTCTTCGTGCTCGAGACCATGTCGAACATCGCCGAGATCGAGCAGGGCATTGCCGCGATCCGCGACATCTGCTCGCTCCCGATCGTCGCGCAGATGACGATCGGCAACGACGGCCGCACGATCTACGGCGACGTGCCGCGCACGATCGCGCAGCGGCTCGATCTGGCCGGCGCCGACGTCATCGGACTCAATTGCTCCGTCGGTCCCGACGTCATGCTCGACGCGATCGAGGAGATCACCGCCGTGACCGCGAAGAAGATCTCCGCGCAGCCGAACGCCGGACTCCCTCGGGAAGTCAACGGCCGCCAGATGTACATGGCCTCGCCCGATTACATGGCCAAGTACGCCAAGCGGCTCATCCACAAAGGCGTGAAGTTCCTCGGCGGATGCTGCGGCACCACGCCCGAGCACATCAAGATCATGGCCGACGCCGTGCGGCCGCTCTCACCGCGCCGCTCGTTCGTGGTCGTCGAGCGTGAAGCCGACGCGAAACACAGCGACTCGAAAGAGTCGGTGCCGATGTCCACGCGCTCGAACTGGGGCAAACGCATCGCCGCCGGCGAGTTCGTGACGACGATCGAGATCACGCCGCCGAAAGGGCCGAATCCCGACAAGATGGTCGAGTCGGTGCGCACGATCAAAGCAGCCGGCGTCGACGCCGTCAACGTGCCCGATGGTCCGCGCGCGCAGAACCGCATGGGAGCGATCGCGGTGGCGGTCCTGCTCCAGCAGCGCGTCGGGATCGAAACCGTTCTCCACTACTGCTGCCGCGACCGCAATCTCCTCGGCATGCATTCCGACCTTCTCGGCTGCGCGGCCCTCGGCCTGCGCAATCTGCTGCTCATCACCGGCGATCCTCCAAAGATGGGACCGTATCCCGACGCGACGGCGGTGTTCGACATCGACTCGATCGGCCTGACGAACATGGCCAACCTGATGAACCACGGCCTCGACCTCGGCGGCAATCCATTCGGCGAGCCGACAAAGTTCACGATCGGCGTCGGCGTCAATCCCGGCCACATGGACCTCGACTATGAGCTGCGCCGTCTCGACTGGAAGGTCAAAGCCGGCGCCGAGTACTGCATCACGCAGCCGGTCTTCGACGTGGGCGTGCTGGAGCGATTCCTCGCGCAGATCGGAGACATGCACCTGCCGGTCGTCGCCGGAGTGTGGCCGCTGCTCTCCTATCGCAACGCGCAGTTCATGAACAACGAGGTGCCCGGCGTCTCCGTGACCGACGAGGTCATGGAACGGATGCGCATCGCCAGCGATAAGAGCAAAGAGCACGGCCTGCGCGAAGGCATCGCCATCGCCCGCGAAACGCTGGAACGCGTCCGCGACCGCGTGGCGGGGGTGCAGGTCTCCGCGCCGCTGGGCCGCGTCGACCTCGCGCTGCAGGTATTCGAAGGATTGGTCGAGCAGCGCGCGGAATCTTCCAAAACTGGTTGATTCCGAGGCATCAATCGACAGCGCGCATCAAAGAATCATTGATGTGCATCAAAGAAATGTTGATGTGCATCAAAGAAATGTTGATGCGCATCAAAGAAATGTTGATGCGCATCAAAGGATCGTTGATGCGTATCAAAGGAACCTTGATGTGCATCCAAGAATGACTGATACGCATCAAAGGAACCTTGATGTGCATCAAAGAATGGTTGATACGTATCAAAGGAATCTTGATGTGCATCAAAGAATCGTTGATAGGCATCAAAGAAATGGTGATGCGCATCAAAGAATGTCAGATGACAGGTCACTCCGTCGCGGTCGCCTGCGGCGATGCGGCGATCCACACTGTCTTTACATTCACGAACTCGCGGATGCCGTAGACGCCTAACTCCCGTCCAAAGCCTGAGTGTTTGGTGCCGCCGAAGGGGACGCGCGGATCGGACGCGACCATGGCGTTGATGAAGACCTGGCCGGTGTCGATGCCGGCGATGAAGTGGTCCATCTCGGCGCGGTCGTTCGTCCAGACGGAGGCGCCGAGGCCGAAGGGGGAGTCGTTGGCGACGGCGATGGCGGAGGCGACGTCGGAGACTCGGAAGAGCGACGCGACGGGCCCGAATGTCTCCTCATGCGCGGCGGGTGCAGAAGTCGGGATGCGCGCGAGAACCGTCGGCGCGTAGAAGTTGCCGTTGCGTTTTCCGCCGGTCAACAACTGCGCGCCGGCGGCGACGGAATCGCGGACCTGTTTCTCGATGTCATCGGCGATCTGCGGCGTGGCCAGCGGACCGACGTCGTTCGCTTCATCGAGTGGATCGCCGACCTTCAACGCCTCCATCGCCGCGACGAAGCGTTTCTCGAAATCATCTGCGATCGATTCGTGCACGATGAAGCGCTTCGCTGCAATGCACGACTGACCGTTGTTCACGATGCGCGCTTTCACCGCCGTCGCGACGGCTTCGTCGTGATTCGCGGACGGCATCACGATGAACGGATCGCTGCCGCCGAGCTCCAACACCGCCTTCTTGATGTGCTTCGCCGCAATCGACGCCACGCTCGCGCCGGCCGGCTCGCTGCCGGTCAGCGTCACAGCCTTCACGCGTTCATCGACGATCACGCGCTCGACTTGTTCCGAGGTGATCAGCAGTGTCTGAAACTCGTACTCGGTGAAACCGGCATCGCGAAAGACTTCCTCGATCGCCAGCGCGCACTGCGGCACGTTCGAGGCGTGCTTCAGGACCGCCACATTGCCCGCCATGAGCGCCGGCGCGGCGAAACGGAAGACCTGCCAGAACGGGAAGTTCCACGGCATCACCGCGAGGATCGTTCCCATCGGCTCATACCGGATGAATGTCTCCTTCGCATCCGTCTTCACCCGCTCGTCGGCGAGATAGGACTCCGCGTGTTCGGCGTAGTAGCGGCAATTCGTCGCGCACTTCACGACCTCGGCCACGGCGGCTTTGATCGGCTTCCCCATCTCCGTCGTGATCAGCCGCCCGAGCTCCTTCTGACGTTCTTCGAGAATCTCAGCGGCTCGATTCATGCGCGACGCGCGTTCGCGAAAACCGCGCTCACGATTTACACGTAAAGCACTCACGGAGCGCACCAGAGCCGCGTCGATCGCGGCATCATCGAGCGCTTCAAACGTCCTGATCGTCTCCCCAGTCGCCGGATTCACCGAAGCAATCGCCATCGTCGAAACCTCTGTTATCCTCGGCCCATTCGTCCTTATCTGCAGTCCAAATTTAACCTCATGCAAGGAGTTTCCATGAGCCATGCGAAGCATATTCGCTTCATGTTTGCGATAGCCCTGCTCACCGCCATCGTCCCGTTTTCCGCCTTTGCGCAGAGCAGTAACGGTTCCATCGCCGGCACCGTGACCGACGATGCCGGCGGCCTTCTGCCCGGCGTCACGGTTACCGCCGTCAATACCGCAACCGGACTGACGCGAACGAGTGTGTCGAGTCCGGTCGGCCACTACGACGTCCCGCTGCTGCCGCCCGGCAACTACTCGGTATCGAGCGAGCTGTCGGGATTCCAGCCATTCAAGTATCCGGCGATCGTGGTCAACGTCGGAACCCAGTCGACGGTCAACTTCAAGCTGAAGCAAGGCGTCGCTGAAAGCGTCACTGTTACCGCGGCCGCGCCGCTCGTCGACACCAGCCGCTCCGCGGTTACCTCGGTCGTCGGAGAGAAGGCCATTCAGAACCTGCCGACGAACGGCCGGAGCTTCATCGACTTCGCCCTGACCACGCCCGGCGTCGTGCGCGACGTCCGCGCCGGCGACATCAGCTTCGCGTGCCAGCGCGGCACGCTGAATTCGCTCGTCATCGACGGCGCGAACAACGACAACACCTTCTTCGGCCAGTCGCTCGGCCGCACCGGGTCCGGCCGCGCGCCGTACCAGTTTTCGCAGGACGCGGTGAAGGAGTTCCAGGTCAACACCAACTCCTATTCAGCCGAGTATGGGCGCGCGGGCGGTGCCGTCATCAATGTCGTCACCAAGTCGGGCACGAACGAGTTCCACGGCACGGCCTTCGACTTTCTGCGCGATCGCCGCTACAACGCCAACGATTACATCAACACGATCCAGACGCCGCCGCGCGTGAAGGGGCCGTATCACTTCAACCAGTACGGCTTCAGCCTCGGCGGGCCGATCGTCACCGACAAGCATTTCTTCTTCACCAACTACGACGCCCAGCGCAACTCCATCGATAACCCCATCCTTCTAGGCGTCGCAGCGTCGCAGGTGCCCGCCGATGCCGCCTCGCAGGCCGGCTATCAGAAGGTTCTGGCGTTGGCCAGCACATACCAGAAGACGCAGAACCAGGACGTCTTTCTGCTCAAGACCGACCACGAATTGTTCACCAACGATCATCTGTCGATGCGCTACAACCGGCAGAAGTTCACGGGCGGCAATTTCGAGAACGGCAACTCCTCGAACGCGCTGCAGCACACCGGCGACTCGCTCGTGCAGACCGATACGTTCACGCTTTCGAATTCGACGATCCTCAGCAACTCGCTCTTCAACGAAATCCGCGGCCAGTACGCGAAAGACAGCGAGCCGGGAAAAGCGAACAGCGCCGATCCGGAAGCGCAGATCAATCAGAACTCGATCCGCGTCATCAACATCGGCCGCAACACCTTCAGCCCGCGCGAGACGACCATCAAGCGGCACCAGATCGCCGACACGCTCAACGACGTCATCGGCCGCCACGCCGTCAAAGTCGGATTCGACGTCAATCAGGACAAGATCCTCAACTACTTCCCGGGCAACTTCTTCGGCTCGTACAGCTTCGCCAGCCTTGCCGATTTCCAGAACGGCAAGGCCGCCAGCTTCCTGCAGGCGTTCGCCGGGCCGGGCACGACCGGTCCGATCACGCATCCCGACATGACCGAATACGCCGCCTTCGTCCATGACGAATGGACGGTCAACTCGCAGCTGACGATCAACGCCGGTCTTCGCTACGACTTCCAGAAGATCGCGCAGCCGTCGGTGAGGAATCCGGACGCGCAGCTTGCCGCGGCGGGCATCAACACGAGCGTGGTCCCCGAGGATCACAACAACATCGCGCCGCGGCTCGGGTTCGCGTGGACGCCGAACACCGCCAGCCGCACGGTGGTCCGCGGCGGCTACGGCATCTTCTACGGCCGCACGCCCGCCATCATGATCGGTACCGCGCACTCGAACAACGGCATCAACGTCCAGACGCTCAACTTCACCGGCGCGCTGATTCCGACCTACCCGAACATCTATCAATCGATTCCGACCGGCGTCACGCTGCCGAAGCCGACCATCTTCGCCTTCGATCCAAACTTCCAGAATCCGAAAGTGCAACAGGCCAGCCTCGGCGTCGAGCGCGGCCTGACCAGCGACATCGCGGTGTCGGTGACCTACCAGTACGTGAAGGGCTCGGACCTGCCGCGCACGATCGATATCAACGTCTCGAATCCGACCACCGTCACCGTGCCGGTGGTCAGCGCCGCCACCGGCGCGTCGCTCGGCAACGCCACCTTCACCCGCTACACCGGCCGTCCGTTTACGAACTTCGCGCGCATCCTGCAGTTCCAGTCCAGCGCGAATTCTCAGTACAACGGCCTGACGGTCGACGTTCAGAAGCGCTTCTCCAACAACTGGCAGATGCGCCTCGCTTACACCTATTCGAAGGTGCGCGACGACAGGCCCGACGCCACCGCCGTGGTGCCGGGCACCGACGATCCCAAATACGCGCAGGACCCGCTCAACCTTCACGGCGATTGGGCGCCGGGCGACAACGACGTCCCGCACCGCGTCGTCCTCAGCGGCGTCTGGAGCCTCGACTCGTATTCACAGAACGCGGGCGGACTCGGAAAAGCGCTCTTCAGCGGCTGGACGATCAGCGGCATCGCCAGCTGGCAGAGCGGCCAGCCGTACACCGCGCTCGCCAGCACGGACCTCAACAACGACGGCAACGCGCGCAATGACCGCGCGCCCGGCTTCGCGCGCAACTCGTTCCGCCTGCCGAGCCAGTTCTCTGTCGACCCGCGCATCACGAAGGAGATCGGCCTCTTCTCGGGCGCTCGCATCCAGCTCATCGCCGAAGCCTTCAACCTCTTCAACCGCAGCAACGTGAACGGCGTCCGCACCACCTACTACGCCGTCACGAACACCGCCGGCGTTCCGACGAAGCTGACGCTCCAGGACGGCGCTACGCCGTTCGGGCAGCCTACGCTTTCCTTCGGTCCGCGCATCCTGCAGTTCGCGGCAAAGGTTACGTTCTAAAAGCTTTCACGCGGAGACGCGGGGGCGCGGAGAACATCTCATCTCCCCTCCGCGTCTCCGCGGCTCCGCGTGAAAAGGTGTCATCCTTCTCACGTGGCTATGGCGAAGAAAGTTCCGATCATCATTGCGCTCGTCTTCATCGCGGCGGTCGCTGCATTCTTCTACTACCGCTACTCGCGCAAACCGCAGGAGGTCGTCCTCAGCGGCACGCTCGAAGCGCGGACGGTCAACGTCGGATCGCTCGTCGGCGGCCGCGTGACGCAGACGCTCATCGATGAGGGGATGCACGTCAACGCGGGCCAGTTGCTTGTCACGCTCGAGACCGAAACGATCGACCGTCAGCTCAGCGAACAGCAGGCTGCGATTGGCGCCGCACAAGCCGCACTCGCGAAGGCGATCGCCGGCCCGCGCCCGGAGGAGATCGCGAAAGCTTCCGCAATCGCCAGCAACGACGAAATCGAACGGCGCCGGCAGCAGAGTCTTTATCGCTATGGCATCGTTGCCAAAGAGCTCGCGGAAGAGGCAGCGACGAAGGCGAAGACGTCGGCCGAGGACCTTCGCATCCTGCAGAAAGGAACGCGCAAGGAGGACATCGACGCCGCGCGTGCCGAGGTTGAAGCGCAGCAGCGGAAACTCGAGACGCTGATGAAGCAGCGCGCGGAGACGAATGTCCTCTCGACGGTCAACGGCACCGTGCAATCGTTTGGATTGCGCGTCGGCGACATCGTCGCGCCAAATCAGACCGTCGCCGAAATCCTCGAATCGAGTCAGCTGTGGGTTCGCGTATACGTTCCTGAAACGGAGTTGGGATTGGTCGCGGTCGGGCAGCCGGTGCACGTCCACATCGACACCTATCCGAACGAAACGTTCGCTGGACACGTCGCCTCGGTCAGCAGCCAGGGCGAGTACACGCCGCGCAACGTGCAGACTCGTGCGCAACGCGCCGAGCAGGTCTTCGGCGTCAAAGTGCTCGTCGATCCGAATCCGAAACTGAAAGCCGGAATGGCCGCCTCCATCGACCTCGGCGTCAAAGGCCGCGCCGATTGAGCGACGACCTCGGCATCGACGTGCAGGGCGTGTCGAAAGACTTCGGCACGTTCCGCGCGCTCGACAAGATCACGCTGCAAGTCCCACGCGGCGAAATCTTCGGACTGCTCGGCCCCAACGGCTCCGGCAAATCGACGCTGATCCGCATCCTCTGCGGCCTGCTCGTGCCGACCGAGGGAGAGGCTACGGTCGATGGGTATGACGTGGAGAAAGAGGGAGAGCTCGTCCGCCAGCACATCGGCTACGTCTCGCAGGCGTTCTCGCTGTATCGCGATCTCACCGTGCAGGAGAACCTCGATTTCTTCAGCTCCATCTATCGATTGAAAGGCGCCGAGCGCAACGAGCGGATCGAGTGGGCCATCAACCTCACGCACATCGGTCCGTATCGCGACCGCCTGGCCGGCGCGCTTTCCGGCGGTTGGAAGCAGCGCCTCGCGCTCGCCGCCGCGCTCATGCACCAGCCGCGCGTCATCTTCCTCGACGAGCCGACCGCCGGCATCGATCCCGTCGCGCGGCGCGAGCTGTGGGACCTGCTCTTCGAGCTGGCCGGCAGCGGCGTGACGATGTTCGTGACCACGCATTACATGGACGAAGCCGAGCGTTGCGCGTCAGTCGCGTATCTCTACATGGCGCGGCTGATCGTCGTCGGCCGCCCTGATGAGCTCAAGAAGTTGCCCGAGGTCACGCCGGAGGGGATGAAGCGCGTCGAGGCGGCGTCGAGCGAAGGCGTGGCGAAACTGATGACCAGCGCGCGAACGTTGCCGTACGTCCGCGCCGCGACGATCTTCGGGACATCGCTCCATCTTCTGATCGACGCCAGCGTTTCCAACGAGAAGGTCAAAAGCGATCTCGAAGCCTTTCGTCTCGGCGATGTTCAGGTGAATCCAATCGACGCCTCGCTCGAAGACGTCTTCGTCCGTCTCACCGAAACGCGCGGCAGGGAAATCGAGGCGGCGCGGTGAACGGCTTCGCGGCGATGTTCCGCAAAGAGCTGACGCAGATGCTGCGCGACCGCGGCACGCTCATGTTCGCCATCGCCGTCCCCG
>DATART010000245.1:0-3336 GCA_036264035.1 Thermoanaerobaculia bacterium
CGCATGGAGCAGGAGCTGGCCCTCGGCCGCGAGATTCAGAGCCGCTTACTGCCGTCTGCGCCGGTCGATGTGCGCGGCGTGGAGCTCGGCGCGCTGAGCCTTCCCTGCTACGAGGTCGGCGGCGACTACTTCGATTTCATCGAGCTCCCCGACGGCGACCTCGGCCTGGCCATCGGCGACGTCTCCGGCAAAGGCGTTTCCGCCGCGTTGATCATGTCCAGCGTACAAGCCGCGCTACGCGTTGCCGCGCCGATCGAGGATGATCTGGCCCAGCTCGTGGCCCGCCTCAACGCGCTCATCTTCCGCAGCGCGCGAGGCCGCAAGTACGCGACGTTTTTCTTTGCGCGGTACACGCCGTCGACCGGCGTGCTGCGTTACGTGAACGCCGGCCACAATCCGCCGTACATCATCGCCGGCAGCCTGCTCACCGAAATCGGATCGACGGGCCGTCCCATCGGACTGCTCCCCGAATCGTCGTACAGCGAAGGAAAGATCGAGCTGCCGCCGGGGTCGACGCTCTTCCTTTACACCGACGGTCTCAACGAAGCCGCCGATCCCGACGAAGTCGAATTCGGCAATCAGCGGCTTCGCGAGCTGTTCCTGTCGCAGAGCGGCGCCGCGACGAAAGAAATCCCGTCCCAGGTTCTCCACGCCGTCATCGCCTTCGAGCGCGGCGCGAAAGCAACCGACGATAAGACGATCGTGGTGATGAGAAGGCGATGAGCAATCCGCTTCTCGCTCTCAGCATCGCCGGCGCAGCGGTGATGCTCGAAATCATCGTCAGCTGGAGATGGACGCCGTCGTACTTCCGGTTCGGCATTCCGATCTTCATCCGGCGCATCGAGCGCGCCGGAGGAGTGGCAGCAATCGCGATCCAGCCGCTGGAGAAAAGCTCCACGACAGCCACGGCCCCGCCGTTCGGGTTCCGCCAGCTCGGCCCCGATCTGATCGCGTTTCGCGAGCGAGGCTTCAACGGTTATGTGCCGCTGATGCGCGGCGTGATCATGTCGAGGGTGGAGGAGCCGTTCGTGGTCGTGGCCGGCTTCGTGAACTGGTC
Organism: Thermoanaerobaculia bacterium; assembly: GCA_036264035.1. Taxonomy (GTDB): domain Bacteria; phylum Acidobacteriota; class Thermoanaerobaculia; order Gp7-AA8; family Gp7-AA8; genus JADGNZ01. The sequence goes on from DATART010000245.1 coordinate 1,058, forward strand.
GGCCATCGTGATCGCAATCGTTCTCCTCGCGTTTCTACGGCGCGGCGTAGTTGATATCGCCCCCTACTTCTTCGGGGCTGTGGCGATCCTTTATTTGATTCAAGGTGTACGGTTCTATCGCGTTGCTTCGGCCCTGCGGCAGCCTGCGCATGCGGAAGAGAAAGTAGCCGGCGCCTGACCACAACACCGCCACCGTCATCCACCCGACGATCGACGCGTTGAACGTGAACGAATTCGTCGCGCCGTCCAGATGCGACGGCACGATATCTTTCGTTTGATTGATGGCCGAGTGCATCAGCATCGTCAACAGCAGACTGCCGTTCGTTCGCTGATACAGCCACGCGATTGCGACGGAGATCGCCGTTACCTGCAGCGCGTAAAGGAAAAAGGATTGGCCGTAGGTATCGGCCTCGCGGACGAAGAACAGCGGCAGATGCCAGAGCGCCCAGATCACGCCGAGGATGATGCTGCCGATGCCGTAGCCAAAGCGCGCCGCGAGTCGAGGCAGCGCAAATCCCCGCCAGCCGATTTCTTCGCCCGATTGCCCGCCGACGATCGTTGAGAAGAACGTCGCGGCGAGCATCACGTACCACGCCTCGCCGCCAAATCGCGGCCATGCGCCGAGGAGAACGCGATGCAGAAGCGCGACGGTCAATTTCACGGCGGCCATGTAGCCGATCGCGAACGCGTACCAGCGCACTCCAACGTCAGCCTGCACTAACGTATGCAGCAGCGCGAGGACGCCCGGCGTTCTTTGCGCGCGCGCCGTCAGCGAAAGCGCCACGATCGCCGGAGCGAAGATGCCGAGGAAGAGGATGGGACCGCGCAACAGTGCGAAGTCCGGCGCTGCGCCAGCCGAGAACGCCGCCACTACGCTGAAGCACGGCCACGTGATCGCAAACGTGATGAAGAAAAACTTCAGCGGCGCGCGGCGATCCATGCCTCAGATACGGCACGCGATGATGAAGTTTTTCACCACGAAGACACAAAGTACACAGAGAAATCTCTGTGCCCTCTGTGTCTCAGTGGTTGATTTCCCGCAGCGCTACTGAACCGCGGCTTCCTGCGCGCAGAACTGATGGTACGCGGCGGTCAGCTCCGCGGCGATGTCGTATGCGGCGCGCCCTTCGATCTGGTGGCGCTCGATCATCTTCACCAGCTCGCCGTCGCGGAAGAGTGCGACCGCTGGGGACGATGGGCGATATCCGACAAAGTACTCGCGGGCGCGCTGCGTCGCTTCGCGGTCATTTCCGGCGAAGACGGTGATCATGCGGTCAGGCTTGACGTCGCTCTCGAGCGAAAGCGCGATGGCGGGACGGGCCACACCGGCGGCGCATCCGCACACCGAGTTGACCACCACCAGCACCGTTCCCTTCTTTTCCTGCAGCGCCGCGTCCACCTGCTGCGGCGTGCGCGCTTCTTCGAATCCGATCTGCGTCAGCTCCGCGCGCATCGGACCAGCAATCCGTTCGTCGTACATGTGCGTTCCTCCAGCGTTGTGAAAGCGGAATCGTAACGGAAAAATGCCGACAGCCGGCGGCGTAGTTCTGAGTACCAACGCCGCCGGCCGTGCCGGCTCAATGCGCCGCGTTGCTCACCTGCAGCGAGCTCGCCATCGCGTTCAACACGTTCGCATAGCGGCTGGCGTCGCGCTCCGGCGTGATGAACAGCATGTAGACCAGGTGCTCGTCGGAAAGCTGCCGCGTCACCACCGTGATCCGCTCATCGAGTCCGGTATTCGGATCGCGCCCGCGCAGCGCCGCCGTCAACGCGGTGCCGCCGTTCACGTTCATCTGCTTCTTCGTACCGCTGATGACCTGCAGGTACGGACTGCTGCGCTGGACGGTGGCGATCAGATCATCCGTCGCGTCCTGCACGGAAACGTTTCCGTAGTATCCGCCGCCGCTGGAACTGCCCTGAAGACTGTTGCCCTGAGCATTTCCGAATGGATCGTAGTGATTGACGATTGCGCCGACGACGATGTCGGACTGCCCGTTGACCGTGCCGATTCCGCCTTGCGGCGCGAACGTCACTCCGGTGTTGCCCTGCTGATACGCCTGCCAGTTCGATGGAATGCTGACGCTGTAGAGCCGCGTCGGATTCACATACGTCTTCATCGAAGTCGACGGCGCCGGCACATTCACCGCCACCGGCGCGCTGCTCGTGGTGGCCCGTCCGCGAGACTGCGACTGCGCCGCTGACTGACGCGCAATCTGTCCTGCCGACGGCGCCGCGCCGTATCCGCGCAGACGGCCCTGCACGCCCTGCAGCTCGGCTAC
>DATART010000261.1:0-7030 GCA_036264035.1 Thermoanaerobaculia bacterium
GGAGTGTCCGATGTTTCGATCCGAAGGAACCGCATCTGGGGCAACAAGCTGTTGGGGATCGATATCGGCCTTGATGGACCGACCCAATCAAGCGGCGGCGTGACGATGCCGGCGATTACGCTGGCGCACTACGATCCGGTAGCGCGGCAAACCGTCATCGAAGGAACGATCAGCCCGACGTCACCGCCGAGTACGTTTTACGCGGAGGTCGGCCTTTTCGCAAACGACGCGCCCGATCCCTCCGGCCTCGGCGAAGGACAGCGCTCGATCGGGGTGGTCGCTGTCCCGACGAATCAGCCCAATCGCTTCCGCTTCACCGTCGATGGCGACCTTACCGGGCAGTTCATTTCGGCGACCATGACCCGAATCCGCTATGCCGGCTTCGCCAAACCAGATCCGGAGGGAGTCTCCGACCTCTTTTTCACGCAGACGTCGGAGTTCAGTCCAGCGATCGAAGTGCGCTAGGCCGGCACGGCCGGCAGCGCTGACTGCCAAGGCTCCGTCACCGTTGTCGAGACCAGTTTCCTTCCGCGTTGACGAAAGACGGAGCGAGAAGCTCGATCCCGCGATCCGCGATTGCCGTGCGCACTCGCGGATCGCAAAGCGCCTCGGTCTCGCCGTTCCAGTCGTAGTTCCAGTGCGGATAGGCGTCGACGCCGATGCCGGGATGCGTGACCAGCTCCGTGGTCTTTTTGACGTGACGCAGTAGCTCGATGATGCGATCGGCAGTGAGGTGGCCGGCTTCCATCACGCCGATCGTCGATCCGCCGGAGCCGAGGACGTTCAGCGCAGCGATGGAGAGGCGTCGTGCGATCCCTCCCCTGCCGCCGCGGTCGCGGACGCGGCGCACGTAGGAAATGCCGTATTCGTCAGCAAGGCTGCTCACGATCGTGAAGATGCTCGGCCACATGTGCACGTGCTGATGTCCATTCAGATGCGTCACGCGAAGGCCGGACGCCAGCACGCGCTCGATCTGCGCACGCAATTCGCGCTCGATGGCAACGCGATCCTTCATGTCGCGGATGAATTCGACATAAGAACGCGGTTGGCGCATGCCGGTCAGCGAGCGCTCCTCGACCAGCGTGAGGTGCACGCCGACTTCGAGCGACGGCACATCGCGCAATCGCTCGACGGCGTCGAAGAACGCCGCGCCGTTCGCGACGAGGCTGCACGCGGTCACGATGCCCTGGCGATGCGCGCGAATGGCGCCCGCGGTCATGCCGGGATGCAACCCGATGTCGTCTGCCGTGACGATGAGCCGCTGCGATGTAACGGATCGGGCGGCCGCACTACCGGACATAAGGAGGATTCACCATGCGCACACGTATCGTAACCATTCTCGTCGTTCTCGCCGCGGCAACCGCGGCGCATGCCCGGGTCCAGCAGGTGCGGCAGTACGCCGCGAAGTTCACCCGCCGCTACCGCCTCCCGCGCGAGCACTACTTCGCTGCGTGGGAGGAGCTGATCGCCGAATACCGTCCCGCCCGGTCGCTGGAAGACGTCCTCGGCTCGGATGACGATCAGCCCGACGCGTAGCGCGATTACCGGCGATCCGCGACCACGGCAGGATCCATGTGGCACAGACGCAGACGTGTCCAAATTAGCCGGCGTCGCGCAGTGTAGATTGCTGCAGGGCCGCCGCGAAGCGGCACGAAGCCACCGGAGGTGGCTCGTACAGTAGCCGGCGGTCGCGCGCGAAGCGCGAGACCGCCGGATTCACGGACGTTCCGATTTTCCGACCGCGGCAGCGGTCGCGGAGGGAATTCACGCAGTCTGGTATTTGATACGCGACGCCCTCCGGGGTCGAGGTTCCATCGCGCGTCGTATTCCGGTGGTCGCTCGCTTCGCTCGGACCACCGGCTACCGTACGAGTCGCCTCCGGCGACGGCATTCTGCTAATTTGGACACGTCTGCTGCACAGACACTCCTGTCTGTGCTGCTGATGCAGAGTGATCGATGACGGCAATGGGTTGCTCGCGGTGAAGGAGCGAGAATGAGCGTCGATCTGCCGATAGCGCTCGATCTCGACCGCGAGGGCATTGAAGGCTTTTGCCGCAAGTGGCGGATTCGAGCTGAGCCTCTTCGGGTCCGTATTGCAGCCGGCGGAGTTCCGCGAAGATAGCGACGTCGATGTCCTGGTGACTTTTGATGACGCGGCGCGATGGACATTGTTCGACTTGGTCGAGATGCAGGACGAGCTGGAGACGATCATCGGCAGGGACGTCGATCTGGTGGAGAAGATCGCCGTCGAGCGGAGTCCGAACTACATCCGAAGACGTCACATACTCGAAAACCAGAGGACGTTCTATGTCTCGCGATGAGACGTACGTTCTGGACATGATTCATCACAACGTCGATCGCTGCGGGACTCTGGTTATGGAGGCCGCCCGAAGCGCAGGCCAACGGGAACGTCGTCAGCACTCTGTCGAGCCAGGCGATCGACGTCTGACGCAGCGGCAGTCTCAGGGGTGAGAACGTTCGTCGATCACGATGTGAGGTGACCGCTTCTCTTCCATAACGCCGGCACATGGCGGTCCGGCCTTCAATTCACAACCCGACGCCGAGAAGCGAGGGCTTGGCCCCAACAGCGTCGCGGTGCGCCGTCCGATCGAGCCACGCCAGCACGGCGCCGTGAGGCCACGGCTTGCGCAATTCGGACACAACATTCGTATCGCGAAGGTACAAGATGGTCACTCGAACGCCGGAGGCTCGCGCCGGCGCCGTGCCTGGCGCGGAGTGACAGGAACGTCCGCTCGCGGTGCGGCGGCGAGCAACAAGTCCTTCAGCCGAGGGCGTGTGGCCTCTTCCAGTTGGCGCCAGTGATCGACCCGTACGAGGACAGCCATCTCCTCTCCGCGCCGCGTCACAATCTGCGGGCCGCTCGTGAGGCTGGCGTCGAGCAATTCACTGAACCGTGCTTTGGCGTCCTGCACCGGCCAACGTTTCGTCTCTTTTCTTGCGAGTCACCCAATCGTCTCCTGAGCTAGTCATCTGACTAGTCAGCACTGATTATCGCGCCACGCGAATGGAAACGCCGACTCCTGCGGGCCGGCAAACGACTGAACGAGATCAATCAATCTCGTCCTGGTCGATCTCCTTACCTCGGTCGCGACTTGTCTGTACGCGTGGAGCGAAAAGCGACGGCCTGACCCCCTCCCACTCTGAGGCCTTCTAACCGTATACGTTTGTACACATGGGCTTCTTCGACTAGGTATCGAGACGTCTTTCGGTCGGCCGAGCATGCGATATGAGCGAAGAGATCATGGAAGTGATGAAGCGAGTGCAGGTCGTACAGGTCGTTACGAAGGAATGGGACAAAGAGTAATTGTCACTCCCGATCGGATCACGTCGGTTTGTGATTCCGCGGCCACTCCGCGAGCGCGAGGAACCACAGCAGAAGAACGTTCGCTCCCGGAATGACTGCCGCGAGACCGAGCCACGGCGAATAGCCGGCTTTCGCGCAGATGCGCGTCATCGGCCAGACCACACCGACTGCGACGGCGATGAGAACGAGGAGCTCCGGCAATCCAAGTGATCCGAACATTGACTGTCTCCTTTGTTTTCATTTGATCGCGTCCCGCATCGCCCGAACTCTCCGTTCCTTCACCACCTCCCCGCCCTTCATCACGAACGGCACATCCTGCAGGAGATGGATGTTGCGTAGCGGATCGCCGTCGACGGCGATGATGTCGGCGTAGGCGCCGGGGGCGATGGTGCCGAGGTCGCCGCTCGCGTCGAGCATTTCGGCGGCGCGGGAGGTGGCGGAGCGGATGGCGTCCATCGGGGTCATGCCGAAGGCCACCATCCTGTCGAACTCCTGCGCGATCGGTTCGGTCCAACTGAAGCCGCCGACGTCGGTGCCGAACACGATTTTTACGCCGGCTTTCAGCGCTTTGCGGAACGACGCCTCGTGCAGGGACAGGCGCTTCGCGTTGCCGGCGCGCTGCGCGGGGGTGGCGTCGGACGGGAGATGGTAGTAGACGGCGAGCGTCGGCACGTACCACGTCCCTTGCTTCAGCATCTGCGCGATGTTGTCGTCATTGATCTCGAGGCCGTGCTCGATCGAATCACAACCGCCGTCGAGCGCCCGGCGAAGTCCCTCGCCGTTGTAGGCGTGGCAGGCCACCTTGCGCTTCCAGCCGTGCGCCTCGTCGACGATCGCGCGCAGCTCGTCCACGGTCAGCGTCGGCTGCGAGACGAGATTGCCCTGCTTGTCGAGCCACGAGCGGTGCGTCATGTAGACCTTGATCCAGTCCGCGCCGTGATCGAGCTGCTCGCGCGCCGCCTTGCGCGCCTCGACCGGGCCGTCGATGAGCTGCGCGCCCTTCGGCACCGTGATCTCCGGCGCGTAACCTTCCAGGTTGTAGCCGCCTGTCGTGGAGATGGCGCGCGTGGCGGCGAAGATACGCGGGCCGGGAATGCGCCCCTCATCGATGGCCTGCTTGATGCCGATGTCGCCGTAGCCGGCACCTTCGGTCTCGACGTCGCGAATGGTGGTGAATCCCTGCTCCAGCGCGCGCTTCGCCGAAACCGTGGCGCGCGCCGCGCGATACGCGATCGGATACTTCAACAGCTGCACGTCATATCCGCCCTCGGCCGGATCTTCCCCCTGCAGAAAGATGTGCGTGTGCGAATCGATCAGCCCCGGCATCACGGTCATGCCGGTGAGGTCGATGACGGCGGCCCCGTCCGGAATGGCCGTCCCCGCGCCGACGCTCTCGATGCGATTGCCGCGGATGACGATGACCTGATTCTCTTTCGGCGCATCGGAACGTCCATCGATCAGTGAGCTGGTCTTGATGTAGGTGACCTGTGCCGAGGCGAAGGTCGTCGCGAAGGCGAAGAGGATGAAGAGTTTGATTCGCATAAAAGCATTTCACCACAGAGACACGGAGAGCACAGAGAGGCTTTCTCTGTGTACTCTGTGCCTCCGTGGTGAAAACGGTTCTCAGTTACGACGAGTCCATGCGCGCGCTGGCGCATCAAACCGTCGATGCCCTCTTCGACCACATCGAAGGCATCGCCGGACGGCGCGTCGTCGACTGGCAGAGCGCGGACGAATTGCGGGAGCGCGTGCGCATCGACGACCGCGGCGGCGCGGATGGGATGGCGTTGATTCGAAGTCTGATGGACAACGCGAATCAGTTGCACCATCCCGCGTACATGGGACATCAGGTCTGTCCGCCGTTTCCGACGGCCGTCATCGCCGATCTGGTGATCTCGACTCTGAATCAGTCCACCGCGGTGTGGGAGATGAGTCCGATCGGGACGGTGATCGAGCAGGAGGTCGTTCGCTGGCTGGCCGATCGCATCGGCTATCCCGCCAACGCGCTCGGCACTGCCGTCTCCGGCGGTTCGGCCGCGAATTTGACCGCGTTGCTGGCTGCTCGCGCTAGATGGAACGAGAAGAGGGGTGTAGGGTGTGGGGAGTGGGAGAACGGTTTCTCTACAACCCCCCACTCCCCACCTGCCACTCCCCGTCCCGTGATTCTCTGCTCTGCGGATGCGCACTACTCGATCGCGCGCGCTGCGTCGATCATGGGGATTGCTTCCAACGACGTCGTGAAAGTCGCGACGGATGATCAGCATCGGCTGGATTTGAACGCGTTGGAAGCGGCGCTTCGGGATCGCGACGTACTGGCAATCGTGGCTACGTCCGGCTCCACCGCCACCGGCGCGTTCGACGATCTCCGCGCCATCGCCGCACTCCGGGACAAGTACGACACGTGGCTGCACGTCGATGCCGCGCACGGCGCGTCCGTCGTTCTGAGCGAGTGGCTTCGGCCACTCGTGGATGGACTCGACCTCGCCGATTCGCTCGCCTGGGATCCGCACAAGATGCTCTGGATGTCGCTGTCACTCGGCGTCGTTCTCGTGCGCGACGGACGCTGGCTCCGTCGCGCGTTCGAAGCCGATGCGCCGTATCTGTTCAACGCCGAACGTGCCGGCGACAACATCGGCGAGATGACGATTCAATGCTCCAAACGCGCGGACGCCATCAAGCTTTGGCTGACGCTGCAAATGTTCGGGACGGAGCCGTTCGTTTCAGCGATGGAGCACGTGACCGACCTGACTCACTACCTCTACGACGTGGTCGTGGCGTCGTCCGACTTCGAAGCGATGCATGTCCCCGATTTCAACATCTTCTGCTTCCGCCACCGCAGCGACGACGCAACGAATGCTGCGCTGCGCGAACGTCTGATCCGATCCGGACAGGCCTGGATTACGTCGACCGTGCTCAAAGGCCAGCGCGTGCTGCGCGTAACGATGATCAATCCGCGCACCGAGCGCGAGGATGTCGATCGGATGCTGGCGGCGCTGCGCGACCTGGCATCCTGAAGAGAGTGTGACGAAATCAAACATCTACGGGTTCGGCTGCGCGCGAAGGCGCGCTCGGCAATGCAGCCCCGCGCTCGGCGCGGGGAAATCGATCGCGAAGGAGGTCCGTGGCCGCGGAGGCGGCAACTGGAAGAATGCTCGCGCGGCGCGAGACCTTGTGGCGGCCGCCTGTGCGGCGCGAGCATTTTGTCGTAGCCGCCTCCGCGGCCACAATCTGCGTCGACGTTTCGTTTCCCCGCGCAAAGCGCGGGGCTAGGATTGTTGAGCGCGCCTTCGCGCGCCAACAAGATTTGGTCGTTCTGACAGCCGCAGCTTCGGCGGCTCAGGATGACAGCGCAATGGCCTTAACTTAACTCGATCTCCGGCGGTTCAGTGAAGGCGAGAGCTTTTCGTTGGGAGCGATTGAGGATGGGGTAGCTGCTTGCCTTGTGTTTGAGGCCGCGAGGGTAATGACGATGATGGCGGACGCGGACGCACGCGTCGGCGATCTCGCGGAGGATATGCTTACGGCAACGCCGCCTCTGCCGAGGGGGAAAAAGAAACCATCTCTGGTAGCCGGCGAATGATCACGTGAAGGGCGTTGACGAACGAAAGCTCTTCGGGATCGAAGCCTTGCTGGTGAGCAGCGCCGAGCATTTCATGCCGCACACCGAAGTGAGCCAGCAACAAGCCGTAGACATCCTGCTCGACC